>CACYEE010000032.1 GCA_902773415.1 uncultured Actinomyces sp. | reverse complement strand
GGATATCCGGCGCGCAGCGTATTGCAGTCGAGATATCCGAGGTACGCTTCGTCGAAAGCGGGGACATCGCCGCGGCTCTCGCCGTAAATTTCGACGGACGAGGCGAAAAGGAAAGCGCTGCCGGGCTTCCGGCTCGCGTACTCGAGAAGATTGGACAGGCCGGTCAGGTTCGACGTGATCGTTCCGATCGGATCGGTGGCGTATGCCTTCGGGTGGGTTGTGGAAGCCAGGTGGATGACGACGTCGGCAGGCTCGGACGGCGTCGCCCCGGGTACGGTGACGTCGTACGTCTCGAAGGTGAAGTCGAGCCGGTCGAAATAGGGAAGCCGCTCGCGTGCCTTCGTTTCGGAACGCCCCAGGGCGAGAACCGAGAGTCCAAGCGAGTCCTGATCGTTCTTGCGCAGCAAGGCGTCGACGAGCACGGTGCCGATCATTCCGGTTGCGCCGGAGATTGCGATCGTCTTGCCTCTCAGGGCATCCCAGCCGATGCTTGCGGCGCAAATCGCGTCGAGATCTTCACGGTAGAGGCTGTTGCCGAGCCGTTTCATGTGCGCTCCCTTGTGGTCGGATTGAATGCGGCTCACTTCAGCCAGGTGTCTTCGTCGGCTGCAAGGTAGGCCTTGAACAGTTCGAGGTCGTCTTTTGTCGTGAGCTTGATGTTCTTGTCCGAACCGGCGGCGAAATGAAGGCGCTCGCCGAGCTCGACCATCATCGTGTTCGTGTAGTGCGAGCCGGCGATTCCGATGTTTTCGGCAAAGGCGCGGCGATAGGATCGCAGGAGAAGGTCGAAGCGATAGGCCTGCGGAGTGGAAACTCTCCGAAGGGTTTCGCGTGGAATGAACCGGGTTGTCGTTGAATCGTCGTCTTCGGAGACTACGAAAATCTGTTCGTTGTAGGGCATCGAGGTGACGCCGTTGCCATGCTTGCGGGCAACGCGGATAACGTCGGACAGAACGGAGGAATCGACGAGAGGGCGAATCCCGTCGTGGATGACGACAATCTCGTCGTCTGCCGCCTTGCCGTCGAGCGCTTCGACACCGTTGCGAATCGATTCCTGGCCGGAGTTGCCGCCAGGAACGATGGCTTCGAGCTTCGTGATGTCGAACTGGCGGGCGTAGGCTTCGGCCACCGCCATCCAGCTTTCGATGCAGACGAGGACGATCCGGTCGATCTCCAGGTGACGCTCAAAGGATTCGAGCGTGTAGATGAGCACGGGCTTGTCGTAGACGTTGATGAACTGCTTGGGGATCTCCTGGCCCATGCGCGAGCCGGAGCCTCCTGCGATGATGATGGCTGTGGTCAATGGTCCTCCTTTGCTCGCCAGGCCTGAATGCCGTGGCTGATTTGCTGGTTCTTTGGCGGCAAGGTCATGTAGTCGCCGTAGAGATTCGACAGATAGAGGTCCCACGTGCCGAATGCGGGGAAAGTTCGTGGGCCGAATCGAACCTCGGCCATCGGATTGAGCGACGATGCGGGTATTCTCTCCCGTTCCCCGTACATTCCCCACGAGACGATGCCGACATGCCCTGTTGTCCCGAAGGGAATCGACGTGGCGGTCTTCTGGAGGGCGCGGGAAACGACTGTTGGAACTGCGGGGAAACGATTGGCGAGCGGCTGGACGGCGAAGGTCTTGACCGCGCCGACGAGAGGGTGGGATTGCGCGGTTTTCGGCGTGGTGAGGAATGCAAGAATGCGACGAAGCCTGCCGGCCTTCCTGCACTGGGCGTCGGATTCGTCTTTCGGATCGGGCAGGGCGTCGATCGGGAGCACGTCGATCCACAGGTCGGTGGGATAGACGCCAGCTTCGAGCACGCGGATTTCGGGAGTGACGATCTTGAGCATGGGCGAATCCTGCGGCGAGAGATTCCGGAATCCCTCGATTCTCAGGCCTGTTTCGTCTTCGAGAGCCTGGGCGTTCTCGACAAGAGCGTCGTAGTCGGGGCGCGGCATTCCGACGTCGATGTCGTCGTCCCAAGGGATGAAGCCGTGATGGCGGACGGCACCGAGCAGGGTTCCGCCGACGAGGCAATAGGCGAGATTGCGACGTTCGCAAAACGATGCGTACGCATCGAGAACCGCGAGCAGTTCGTTTTGGACGTCGTCCTTCGAGAGTATCTGCCGTGGGGTTTGGTCTGCCATTGCTCTCCATCGGGGTTGTGCTGGCCTTCGCTCAGCGTCGGACAAGGAAGAATCTACCACCTTGTCCGTGCCGCCGCTGCCCGCATCGGCAACCCGTGTCCGGGTAGGAGCGAGGCGCGCGGTGCATTACGATTGCCTTCAAGGGATGCCCGTCGAAACGGAGGTCGAGACGATGTCGAAAGCTGCCGACCGCAGGATTCTCTACTATTCCGAGGGCTGGGGACTCGGCGGGATCGAGAGCTACATCATGCTTGCCGCAACAGGTCTCGATCGGTCCGAGTTCTCTTTTGACGTTTTCTGCACGCATGACTGGGACGACTCGCATGACCAGGCCCTCGAAGAGGTAGGAGCGCGGCGCTTTGCGGTGTTTGAAGGTCACCGGCCGAATCTCGTGAAACGGACCCTTGTCAGCGGCTGGCGGTGGAGGCAGCTCCTGCGTCGGGAGCATTATGACGTCGTACATGTCAACACGATGAACGGAATGGGCTTCATGTACGCATGGCTCGCTGCGCGTCAGGGGGTTCCGGTCAGGCTTGTCCATTCGCACAATTCGGGCTTTGGCGTCGGCCATCGGGTGCTCAAAAGCATCTTCCATCGTGCGGGCCAGCGTTTGTGGAGTTCGTATGCCACCGACAGGCTTGCGTGTTCGCGCGAGGCGGGCGAGTACCTCTTTGGCGACAGGCCTTTCCGTTTTGTTCGCAACAGCGTCGATACGGAGCGTTTTGCCTTCGATGCGGCGGTGCGGGCCGAGGTCCGGGCCGAACTCGGAATCACGGACGGCGCGCTTCTTTTCGGTTCGGTCGGCCGGATTGTCGAACAGAAGAATCCGCTGTTTCAGGTGGAGGTTCTCAGGCATCTCGTCGATTCCGGCGTTGATGCGGCGCTTATTCTTGCGGGTGCCGGGCCGCTCGAGAAGGCGACTTTGGCGCGGGCGAAGGAGCTTGGGGTTTCCGCTCGCGTTCACCTGCCTGGCGGCACAAAGCATGCCGAACGGTACTATTGCGCGCTCGACGTGTTCTCGATGCCGAGCGTGTTCGAGGGCTTTGGAATCACGGTCATCGAAGCGATGGCAAGCGGCTGTTCGTGCGTGCTGTCCGATCAGATTCCCGTTTTCGATTTCGATGTCTACCTTGAACGACGCGAGAGCATCAAAGATCCGCAGGCGTGGGCCGAGGCGATCGAATCGATGTATCGTGCGAGCAGGTCGTGGAGCCGCAATGACGGAAAGGAGCTTGTCGAGGAGTCCGGGTACGGGCGAGCCGATGCCGTGGCTCAGGTCCTTTCGTTGTATCAGGCGTAGCGCTCAGAAGCTGGCAGAGTATTTCCTGCCAAGGAATTTTGCGGCAAGAAAGCCTCCGCCCTTTTTCAGCCAGTTTGTCTTTT
This sequence comes from uncultured Actinomyces sp., assembly GCA_902773415.1. GTDB lineage: Bacteria > Actinomycetota > Actinomycetes > Actinomycetales > Actinomycetaceae > RUG11864. The sequence continues at coordinate 2,109 of CACYEE010000032.1, read as the reverse complement.
CCATGGCAACGACGGGGCATTCGGCAAACCCGTAGGAATTCGAGAGAATCCAGGTGTCCATGAGGCGTTCGGAGAGGCGGCCCATGACCCGCGCCTGAAAGGGCGTCATCGAGTCGAAGTCGATGCGCTTTTCCGTCTCGAAGAGAATGGGGAACATCCAGGCGCAATAGTCGTCGAAGAAGTTTCGGCGCATGAGGAACATGTTGAAGATATGGGCCGAGCGCGAGGCGAGGACCGTGTCGAAGGATTCGACGCTTGCCGGGGATAGCTCCGCGAGGACGGAGCGGAGAATCTCGAGATGCGCAGGGTCGAACGTGTGCCCGTAATGGGATTCTACGGTTTCGACGTAGTATTTGCGGAGCTTCGGAAGCACGATGGGAGCGCGGTCGAGCAGGGCGCGCGCGTCGGTGCCGGCGAGAGTGTTCCGTTCGCCCGTTCCCTTGAAATGGCGCCGATAATGGGCAAGCCCGACGGCATCGGCCTTGAGGTTCTTCCATGCCCAATAGACCGCCGTGAGCTCGCTGTACCTTGGATTGAGGCTGGAGATGTTGTTGCCTTCGTCGTCTCGCCGGAAGCCGAGGTCCGAATCGGAGCCGGCTGCGCCGACCTGCACGGGAAGGTAGATCGGATCGTCCGGCATCCAGTAGTCCTTGTGGGCCGCGACGAGCAATGCGATATCCATGGGCGCGTCCTTACTTTCCGGTACCGCCGAAGATGGCACCGAAGGTCTTGAAGAATACGATCGCGTCAAGCCTGAGCGAAGCGTTGCGCACGTAGAAGAGCTCGAGTTCCTGGCGTCGGCCGTTGTCGTACGTGGCTTCGTTGCGTTCGGTCGCCTGCCACCAGCCGGTGATTCCGGGGCGGCAGGAGAGGAACTCGGATGCCTGGCTGCCATACTGCTCAAGTTCGGGGATTACGATCGGGCGAGGTCCGATGACCGAGAGGTCGCCTTTGAGCACGTTGAGGAACTGGGGAAGCTCGTCGAGCGATGTCTTGCGCAGGAATGCGCCGATACGCGTGACTCTCGGATCGTTGTCGACCTTGTATTCGCGCTTCCAGGTTTCCAGCTGTTCGGGCGTGAAGTACTTTTCGACGTTGTCCGAATCCTTTACCATCGTTCTGAGCTTGAGAACCCCGATCGGCTTGCCGTTCAGACCGACACGACGGTGAACATAGATGGGACTGCCGCCCCCCGATTCGTAGACGATGACGGCACACAGCAATGCCATCGGAGCTGCGCCGGCGACGAGAACGATCGAGGAAAATGCGACGTCGAAGGCTCGCTTGAGCGTCAGGTAGCGCCACTGACGCGAATCTGTTCGGGGCATGCGTTGTCTCTCCGTTCGGCGGGACGGTCTCTTCCTGCCATTATTCTGCGAGTATCGGGCGAGGGCAAGCGAAAGTGCCGCAATTCGGGACGCGGGTCGTCGCGGCGCGTCGAACAGCGTATGGGACCAAGGGCATGTTCGGGTGGGGGGGGGTGAGTGTTATCTTTTCGTTACGCTCACACCCCTGATGAAAAGGATGGAATACATGAAACTGCTCAAGTCAATCGCGGCGTCGATCGGTGCCGCCGCGCTATGCTTCGGCACGGCACTGCCTGCCGGTGCCGCCACGGTCGCGGCCGAGGGAGACACGGAGATGGAACTCGCCGCAGCGCAGGCTCCCTCGGCTCCGACATCGGCACCCGCCGGCGCCATCGTTGTCGCAAACCAGACGCAGGATGCCCTGCACAAGGCGCTGAAACAGGCGCGGGCGCAGGCCACCGCCGAAAAGCCGGCAATCGTGTGGGTTCCCGCCGGAACCTACACGCTCAGGTCGACGGAGGGGATCTTCTCGAATACGAAGCTGTACCTGCATCCGAACGCGCGCATCGTCTCGGGTTTCGCGCCGGGCGCGGATCCGACTCTTCTCGGGTCGCCCGAGAGCGGAGCTGGACGCTACGACGATTTGAAGAACATCGAGATTCGAGGCGGCGTCTGGGATCTCAACACGGCGGGCCGCACCGACGTGACGTGCGCGGCAATGGTTCTGCGGCATGCGGAGAACGTCACGATCTCCGACGTTCAGGTCGAAAACTGCAACAGGCACATGCTCAATCTGTCCGCT
>CACYEE010000031.1 GCA_902773415.1 uncultured Actinomyces sp. | reverse complement strand
TCAAGGAGCGCAAGCACCGCATCGAGGACGCCGTGCGCAACGCCAAGGCTGCCGTCGAAGAAGGCATCGTCGCCGGCGGCGGCGTGGCCCTCCTCCAGGCCGCTGAAGAAGCCTTCGCCACCCTCGAACTCGAAGGCGACGAGGCGACGGGGGCCCAGATCGTGCGCGCCGCCATCGAGGCTCCGCTCAAGCAGATTGCCACGAATGCCGGCCTTGAGGGCGGCGTCGTTGTGGAGAAGGTCCGCCAGCTCGACAAGGGCTTCGGCCTGAACGCCGCGACCGGCGAATACGAGGACCTGCTTGCCGCAGGCGTCATGGATCCGGTCAAGGTGACGCGCTCCGCGTTGCAGAACGCCGCCTCCATCGCGGGCCTCTTCCTCACCACCGAGGCCGTGGTGGCGGACATTCCCGAGCCCGAACCGGCAGCTCCGGCCGGCGGCGACATGGGCGGCATGTACTGACGCCTGGCTGCGAGCCGAATACCTGCGCGCGGCGCCTTCTTCGGAAGGCGCCGCGCCGTTTTATGCGGCGCTGCGCGGTTTTATGCGGCGCGGCGTATGGGGTGTTTCGCAAGTGCCGCAAAGGGGACGGACTGGTGTCGGATTGGGGGCGGCAACGAGCGGAAGGTCGGCGCGAGCTTGCTTGTGCGAGACTGGAACGAGAAAGCCGCCAGAGGGAAGGGCAAGCGAACACGGCCCCAAATCTCACGTGGTCCATCCCTGTTTCTCGCCCCGAGGGCGGGCCGGGCGAGACGCCAGCAGGCCCGGACGGCTAGTCGTCCTTGGGTTCGCGCTCCATCCCGAAACCGGGAAAGTCGTGGAAGCCGTGGGCCATAACCGGGGTATCCGCCGACGGCGGCACGTCGTCGGGATAGAGGACGTCCGTGTCCTCGAGGGCGTCGTCGGACAGGGCATCATGCTCCGCGCGCGGTGCGCTCGTCGCGGTCGGAGCAACGAAAACCTTGCCCGGAACCGCTTTCGCGTGAATCGGCGTCGCGATTTCTCCGGAGTCCACAGCGGGCATCGAACCGCTGGAATATCCCTGGCGACGCAGCTCGCCCAGAGACGCCGCAGCCTCGGGGCGAACCTCGCGCTGGCGTTCGGAGATGCGGCGGCGCATCTCGGCGGCGATCTTCTCCCGCCGCTTGCGCTTGCGTTCGGCGGCTTCGTCGCTATTGCCCCTGTCTGCGGCGGGAACCTTCGGATCCCTGTCGGCCTCGACGCGCTCGGAAACCGCTTCGAGAGAGGAAAACGCGGCGAGGCTTCCGGTGGGATAAGGCTCGGAGGTTGGTTGCAGCGCGCGCCGCTGGGCGATACGCAGCCTCTGGGCGGCTTCGGCGGCATCCTCCTCGGCCGTGTAGCGGAGGAGATTCTCCCGCGCTTCCCGGTTCCTCGTGGGAGTCTTGGAGGGTTTTGCCGGGGGAGTCTGGACGGATGCGGCGAACGCGGCATCGGCGGTTCCGGCAACGGGCGCGGAAGCCGCCGTGGCGACGCCCGTTTGGGCAGTCGGATCGCCTGCAAGGGCCGTCGGAAGGATCGGCGGTCGGGGCCTGCCGGGGTTGCGGGGGATGGAGATGAGCGGGGCTTCGGCGAGCGGAGGTTCGGGAATGCGCGGATTGACGGGAGCGAGAGCTTCCATCTCCTTGAGTTTCTTCACGAGCCGTTCGTCTTCTGCTTCGAGGTTGTCGCGGGCAGGTTCTTCCCAGCCGCGTGCGAGCGGCGTGATGAAAAGCGGGCGTCGATGGAGCAGGTTGTGGATGATGGCCCGCCGGGCACGGCAGAAGCTGATTTCGGGAACGTTCCGGTATTCTTCGCGAACCTTTTCGAGATAGCGGCGGTATCGCTGCGGCTCGACGGCAAGACAGCCGAGGTGGGCATCTCTCAGGGCGAGGGAGTCGACGTCGATGGCAGTGAATTTCGCGGTTTCCCGCGAGGAAGCCTCGGATTCGCGGCTTCGCAGGGAACGGATGAGGGTGCCCACGCGCTCGGCGTTGGCCGGTGCCACGCCAAGGGCAAGGAGTTCCTTTTCCGCGAGTTCCGCCGATGCGTGCTCGTCTTCTCCCCCGTTGCGCGTGTAGACATCCTTCGATTCGACGGAAAAGACCGCGCCGTGATACCAGGCGGCGAGGCGGACGAGGTCCGGGGAGTGCGTCGAAGGAAGCAGCGTCTCGATGCGGGTGAGCGTGTCGATCATGTGCTGCTTGTCGTGATAGCGCCGGTCCGGCGAGGACCAGCGCTCGTACAGTGCCGCGCATGCCTGCGCGAGCTCCTGCCGTGGCATTTCGGAGCCGGCGGCCTGCACCGATTTGATGAAGGCCTGGCTGAGCCACTGGGGAACATCGACTGCCATAGGCGCCAGTCTATTTCGCGTTTCGCCGTTTTGCTACTTGGCACGGCGTTTCCGTGCTTTTGGAGGGTTGGCGGGACGCGGAAGGCGGCACAACCCGGAGCGGGGCGTCGCGTGCGGCGCTGCGATTTGCGGCTTTCGTCGTTTCCTTCCGGGTTGTGCCATGCCGTCCCATCCCATGTCGGGCGTGAGCGTGTCCTTGGACAAGTCGCGCCCGCTGCGGCTGCAAAAGAACTAGGCTTGGGCCGTGACGTCATCCAATCCGAAGCACCCCCTTTCGGGTCGCGCCCTCATTACCGGGGGAACCTCCGGAATCGGGCTTGCCTTTGCCCGCGGCCTTGCGGTTCGCGGCTGCGGTCTTGTTCTTGTCGGACGCAACGAGGAACGGCTTGCCCGCACCGCCCGGGAACTGAAGCTGAATTACGGAGCCGACGTGGAAACGCTCGGCGCGGACCTGGCGCGGAAGGAAGGCGTCGAGGCCGTTGCCGCACGGCTCGCCTCCGCCGATTCCCCAATTTCGGTGTTTGTGAACAATGCGGGCCACGGCTTGCACCACAAGCTCGCGACAACCGATATCGGCCCGCTCACGAACGCGATCGACGTCATGGGTACCGCTCCTGTCGTTCTTGGCGCCGCCGCAGGCGCCGCGATGAAGGAACGCGGGGAGGGCACGATTGTCACGACCGCCTCCGTGTCCGGCCTTGTGCCGATGGGGCTCTATTCGGCCCTCAAGTCGCTTGTTCGCACCTGGAGCCTTTCCCTGGGTTTCGAGCTTCAGGGGACGGGCGTGCATGTCGTGACCTTCATGCCCGGCTGGGTGCATACCGAGCTTCACGAACGCTCCGGAATCACCACCTCGAACATTCCCGGTTTTCTGTGGATCAGCGCCGAGCGGGCCGTACGCGAGTGCCTTGAGGGGGCGGAGGCCGGCAAGACGTACATCGTTCCGTCCAAGCGTTTCAAGGTCATGGCCGCGCTTGCCCAGCATGTGCCGGTATCCGTTGTCGGTGCCGTCACGGCCCGCATCAACAAGGGGCGCGACACGTGAACCGCGGCGAGGACTACACGTCGCTCGGCCCGTATCTTGACGCGGCGAGGGCAAGGAGACGCCATCGTGTCCGTTCCCTTGTCACCCGGCCTGGCTTGCGCGCGCTCGTCAACGCGAAGGTTTTCGGCGAGGAAAACGTCGAGGGGCTGGAGGGCGCCTTCATCCTCATTCCGAACCACACGTCGCATCTTGACGCCCCGATGGTCTTTTCCCTGCTTCCCGATTTCCTGACCGAACGGCTTGCGACGGGGGCCGCGGCCGACTATTTCTACCGCCGCAAGGGTGTGGCGGAGATGACCTCCCTGTTCTTCAATACGTATCCGATCGAGCGCAAGGGCAAGCCGCGCGCGCCGGGCCAGCCGAACGCTGCCGGCATGACGGGCCGGCTTCTGCGTGCCGGCGTGCCGATTCTCGTTTTCCCGGAGGGAACCCGTTCGCGTTCGGGGGAGCTGGGTGTTCCGAAGCCGGGCGCTGCCGCGCTCGCGCAGAAGGTCGGCGTTCCGCTTGTGCCGATCGCGATGGCGGGCGGGCATGAGGCGATGCCCGTCGGGAAGCTGGTTCCCAGGTTCCGCTCGAAGGTGGCCTTGTATATCGGCAGGCCGATGCATTCGCGCGAGGGCGAGCGGCCCGAGGATTTCATGGCGCGTGCTTTCGAGGCGATTTCGCTCATGCTGGACCAGGAGAGCGCGTACCCGGTGCGTGCCGACGGCACGTCTGCTTTCGACTAGCCGCTTCGCGCCGCGAGCGGGGTGTCATGCTGCCTGGTCCGCATCATCCTCGCAGGTTTGCGCGGCCTGGGGACCGTCGATGGGGAAGACGAGCCTGACAGTCAGGCCTCCTCCGTCGGTTTCGAGCGCTTCGGCCGTCCCGCCGTGCGCGCCCATGACCGAGGTCACGATGGAGAGGCCGAGGCCGGAGCCTCCCGAGGTGCGCGAGCGCGAGGAGTCGGTGCGGAAGAAGCGTTCGAAGATCTTGCCGCGCTGGCTGTCGGGAACGCCGGGGCCGTGGTCGCGGACTTCGACGATGGCGCTGCGGGTCGCCGGGTCGGTCCCGAGAGCGATTTCGACGGGAGTTCCGGCGGGAGTGTGGGTGAGCACGTTGGTCAGGAGGTTGGCGATAACCTGGGTGACCTTGTTTTGGTCGGCGCGCACGGTGACGGGTTCCGGGGTGCCGGCGTCGATGCCGATGACGGTTCCGGGCCTGCCGTCGCCTCGCACTTCGAGGTCGGCGATGGCGTCGCGGGCGATTGCGAGGAGGTCGACGTCTGCGAGTTCGATTCCGCGGCCTTCGTCGAGCCGGGCCAGCTGGAGGAGATCTTCGACGAGGGCGCCCATGCGGATGGCTTCGGATTCGACTCGGGTCATGGTTTGCGGCATCCTGTCGGCGGGTACGCCGCCGAGCCGGTACAGCTCGGCGTATCCGCGGACGGTGGCGAGAGGGGTGCGCAACTCGTGGGAAGCGTCGGAGATGAATCGCCTCATTTTCGCTTCCGATTCGGTCTTGATGTCGAAGGAGTGCTCGATCTGTGCGAGCATGAGGTTGATGGAGTCGGAGAGCATTCCGACTTCGGAGCCTTCGGGCCCGGCGGGCACGCGACTGGAGAGGTTTCCTTCGGCGATGGCGTGGGTGGCGCGCTCGATCTTTCGCAGCGGTGCCATGTTGCGGCGTACGAGGACGAGGGTGAGGAGCGCTCCGGTGGCGATTGCGCCGACTGTGATTCCTGCCAGTGCCCAGTTGATGCGGTTGATGATGTTCATTCGCGGCTCAAGGGGCGTGGCGATGACGACGCTCCCGATTTCTTCCTGGGAATGGGGTGCGGTGACGGCGAGGACGATGGCTCGCCAGTCCTTGCCTTTGGTGCCGGCGACGGTCCGGGGGGTGGAGCCGACGGTTTCCTCAAGGCTTCGGACATTGGCGGGGGCACCGTAGACCGAGGCGAGGGCGGCGCGCACGTTGTGCGTCATTTCGGTGTGCTGCTCGATGCTTTCGTTGGCGGAGTTTTCGTCGCCGGGGCTGTCTTGGAGGGTGTCGGGGCTTGAGTTTTGGGTGTCGGAAGCGTCGGAGCCGGCATCGGAGTCGCCGGTTCCGCCTCCGCGCGGTCCGAAGCGCTGGGTTTCGGCGATGACCGATTCCCAGTCGCGGTCGAGGTCGATGTAGACGTAGTAGTCGGAGAGGGAGAAGTCGCCGTCCTCGGCAATGTCCCGGCCGGGAGCGGGGAAGATTCGCTGGCGCAGGTAGTCGCTGGCGACGGCCTTGCCGGAGGAAACGAGGTCTTCGTCGAGGTCGCGCAGGAGGAAGCGCGTGAGGGCGGTGGAGGTGAGGAGGGCGAGGAGCAGGGCGACGACCGTGAGAAGCGCGGTGAAGATGACAACGAGCCGGAAGGTGAGGGTGCGGGTCAGTTTCGGTTTTGCGGTGCCCTTCGATGGTTCGGAGGTGTTCACGGGGCGCTTTCCGGCTACTTGCTTTCGCGCATGACGTAGCCGATTCCTCGCTTCGTGTGGATAAGGGGAACGATTTTCTGGGCTTCGGCCGGGTCGGTGATTCCCAGGGCCTTGGCGGAGTCGATCTTGCGGCGCAGGTAGGAGATGTAGGATTCGACGATGGAGATTTCGCCTTCCCAGTCGTAGTCCCAGACGTGGTCGAGAATCTGCATCTTGGACACGACGCGCTCGGCGTTGATCATGAGGTAGCGCAGCAGCTTGAATTCGGTGGGCGAGAGTTCGATGTCGTGGCCGGCGCGGCGCACTTCGTAGGTGTCTTCGTTGAGTTCGAGGTCCTTGTAGCGCAGGATTGCGTGGTCTTCGACGGAGGGCTGGGTGCGACGCAGGACCGCGCGAATGCGGGCGACGACTTCTTCGAGGGAGAATGGCTTGGTGACGTAGTCGTCGCCGCCGACGCTCAAGCCCTTGATCTTGTCCTGAACGTCGTCCTTGGCGGTAAGGAAGATGGCGGGAAGGTCCGGGTTGGATTCGCGCAGGCGGCGAAGGAGCTCGAATCCGTCCATGCCAGGCATCATGACGTCGAGGACGGCGAGGTCGATATAGGTGCCGCCTGCCTGATGGGCAAGGGCTTCGCGTCCGTCGGCGGCGGCGAGGACCTGGAAGCCGGCAAAGCGGAGGGAAGCCGAGAGGAGTTCGCGGATCGAGGGTTCGTCGTCGACGACGAGGAGTGTCGCTTCGGGGGTCGTATCGGTGCTCATGGAATCAATTGAACAAGAATAGCCTGAAAGTTGGCTGGGAGGCTTTTATGATGGGGTGGATGGGGCCACGCAGCCAAGTCCGATCCGTGTCCGTGGATCGCCCGTCCTCTGCCGTTGGGGAATCCCGGGCAGCTTTTCCAGTTCTGCTTGTCCCGGCAGGCGTTTCGGGTCGCTGTTTTCCTTACGAAGGCGTGCCGGTTTGCGCGCTTCGGTCCGGCTCGTCCGCCCGTAGGCCGACTGCCACCTGTCCAGCGTGGCTTCGCCGATGCTCGGCTCGGCCAGCACCTGCACCCCGCCCGCCCTGTTCCCCTTGAGTTCACGCGCTCTTTCCAGCCTACGAACAATCCGTTCCGGCACACGCTTCGCGCACTTCTTCACCATGCCCCCATTCTCCCCGCC
>CACYEE010000030.1 GCA_902773415.1 uncultured Actinomyces sp. | reverse complement strand
GCCATCGGCCGCATGGGCAAGGATGCCGTCTCCGCCAAGTACGGCAACCTCTTCGACATGTACGAGCGCATCACCGACGACAACCCGTACGAGACCCCGATGCGCATCTACCCGGCCGTCCACTACACGATGGGCGGCCTGTGGGTGGACTACGACCTCGAATCCACGATTCCGGGCCTGTATGTAGGCGGCGAAGCCAACTTCTCCGACCACGGAGCGAACCGCCTGGGCGCGTCGGCCCTCATGCAGGGCCTGTCCGACGGCTACTTCGTGCTTCCGTCGACCGTCCCCGAGTATCTTGCGGACGCCCCGAAGTTCGAGCCGATCGACCAGAACGACCCGGCCGTCATCGAAGCGCTCGAAGCCACGAAAGCCCGCCTCAAGAACCTCATGGACCGCACAGGCGAGCGCTCTCCCGAGGACTTCCACCGCACGCTCGGCAAGATCATGTGGGAGTACTGCGGAATGTCCCGCAAAGCCGAAGGACTCAAGTACGCGATCGGCGAGATTCGCAAGCTGCGCGACGAGTTCAAGACGAACCTCCACGTCCCGGGCAGCCTGACCGGCATGAACATGTCCCTCGAAGAGGCCTACCGCACGGAGGACTTCCTCGAACTCGGCGAGCTCATGTGCATCGACGCCCTGGTCCGCGAGGAATCCTGCGGCGGCCACTTCCGCGAGGAACACCAGACGGAGGAGGGAGAGGCCCTGCGCCACGACGACAAGTTCGCCTTCGTCTCGGCGTGGGAGTTCACGGGTGTCGGCGAAGCGCCGGTCCTCCACAAGGAGAACCTCGAATACAAGTTCGTCCATATGAAACAGCGGAGTTACAAGTGAGAATCACAGTCGAATATTGGCGTCAGAATGGCCCGAAAGACAAGGGCCACTTTGAATCACACCAGCTGGATAACGTGGACGGCAACGCCTCCTTCCTGGAAATGCTCGACGTCCTCAATCAGGAGCTCTTCGCCAAAGGCGTCGAGCCCGTGGCCTTCGACTCCGATTGCCGCGAAGGAATCTGCGGCATGTGCGGCATCGTCATCAACGGCGATCCGCACGGCCCGCATCGCACCACCACGTGCCAGCTCCACATGCGCTCCTTCCAGGACGGTGACACGATTACCCTCGAACCCTGGCGTTCCGCCGGCTTCCCGGTCATCAAGGATCTCATTGTCGACCGAAGCGCACTCGACCGAATCATCCAGGCCGGCGGATACGTGTCCGTGAACACGGGCGCGGCCCCGGACGCCCATGCCACCCCGGCACCCAAGGTCGAAGCCGATCGCGCCTTCGAGGCCGCGGTCTGCGTCGGCTGCGGCGCCTGCGTGGCGGCCTGCCCGAACGGTTCGGCCATGCTCTTCACTGCCGCGAAGGTGGCCCACCTCGGCCTCCTGCCCCAAGGCAAGGTCGAGCAGCGGGACCGCGTCGTCAACATGCTTTCGCAGCTGGACGACGAAGGTTTCGGCGGTTGCACGAACACCGGCGCGTGCGCGTCGGTATGCCCGAAGGAGATTCCCTTCGAGTTCATTTCGATGCTCAACAGGGATCTGCTCAAGTCCCTCCACTACGAGGCCCGGCCTCGCGGCAAGGGCATTGCCGCTGGAATGGCGGCAGCGAAGGCCTGATATGCATGCGCATCTCAGCTGAATAGGCGACGGCGGGCGAGGATTCGGTTCCTCGCCCGCCGTCGTTTGGTGCTGGTCTGGGGTCGAGTAGCGCGGCTGCGAACCGGTGCCGGGATTCGACACGGGGCGTGACGCCGGGGTCGGGTCCGATATGTGACAGCGGGGCCAGGCCCGGAGCCGTGACTATGTGGCAGTGTGACAGCGGGGCCAGGCCCCCGTTTGTGGCAGCGGGGCCAGGCCAGGCGAGGTTTGGGACCGTCCCCAAACCTCGCCCCGTCGCACCTGCTCTGACCAGCAACAACACGCCCGCACGGACGTGCTCTTTCGCGTCAAGCTCGGGAATCGGGTCACCTGCTCGTGGCCTCCCTGCCTCCCGGCGCGTGCAGGCGTAGCGGCGGGCCGGGCCCGCCGAAAGAGGCGATATGGGACTACCGTCCTTTGTTGATTGGGGCGAATCCGCCGAAAGTCCCGATTTGGGGAAAATCGGAGGACCCACACATGCGAAAAGTCCCTAAATTGTGCCTTATCGCACAGATGATTTCCTTGACGGGTGTGGAGAGAGCTGAAATCTGACGAGTTTCAGAGGGTCTGCGGAGCGGATTGCGTGCCCGTTCGCAACGCAAACCGGCTCCCCGTCCGTTTCCGGGACCAAAGTTCAGGGTCAACGGTCCGTGGAATAACGGCGCTGGTCGCAGGCCTCTTTTGGGACTTTCGGCCACCTTGTGTCCATTCGGGGCGGGACTGGCGGATTTCCCCGCTGGCGATGATTGGGACCTCTGTCCAACTGCGTAGCAAACAAGCCTTTGACCTGCGGAAACAGTGTGGGGCTGCGTGAAGAAGGTCCCCTGGAAACGTCAAAATCGTCACTTAAGATAAATACATAAAGGAACTCGGGAAGGGGAGCCACAATGAAGAAAACGAAGAACTTTGCAGCCGTTATCGGCGCAGCAGGCATCATGGTCGGACCGTTCATCACGACCGTCGCCGCTCACGCGGACGACTCCGTGGCGGTCGATCCTGCCGGCTACGCACAGACCGACGAGACGCTCGAACTCGACTTCTCGGCGACTATCGGCGAAACGGAAACCGTTGGGGGGGTCGTTGACGCGGAGGCGGGCGAAGAAGATCTTGCGCCCGTCGTCAGCCAGGCGGTAGGGAGCTCGAACGCGGCCGCAAACGGCATTCTGATCGTCAACGACACGATCATTCCGTTCGACGTGCTGCCGGAGGACGTCATTTCCGAGCTTCCGGCTCCCGGTTCGATTTCGGAGGCCGAGTACTCGGAGGCGCTTGCGGCAATCGCTCCGTACGCCATCGCCGAGGACGAGCAGATTCTCGCCGCCCAGCTTCTTGCCACCGGCGAGACCGACGTGATGCTGTCCCTGCCTTTCGGCGGTGACGTGAACTGGACGGTCGAAGTTGGCGACAACGAGCATCTGGCCGCTCCGGCCGGATTTGTCGAAGTCGTAACTCCCGAAGAGGTCGCGGAGCCCGAGGCTCCCGTTGCTGCCCAGGCGGCTTCGGCCGAAGCCGAGGCTCCCGTTGCTGCGCAGGCGGAAGCTCCGGCTGAAGCCGAGGCTCCGGCTCCGGCTCCGGCCGCGGACACGGTCGAGGCGGACACGGTGGACGTCGAGACGGACGCGGTGGCCGTCAAGGCGCAGGCCTCCGCGCCTGTCGCCGCCTCCGTTGTGCCGCAGGCTGTCGGGACGACGGTCACCCGGCCCGTGACGACGAGGCCGACGCTTCCGGTGACGGGTACTGGCGCGATGAAGACCGCTCCTCTGGCGAAGACCGGTGCGGCGCCCTTCGCGGCGATTCTCGCAGCTGCGGGCCTGATGGGTTCGGGTGCGGGCATGGTGACGCTGCGCAGGAGGAATACGGAATACTGAGATAGTGCAGGGGGCCCGAATTGGGAGGTTCGGGCAAGGTGCAAAACCGGGTGCAGGGCGTGTGGCTTGACACACGCCCTGCACGTGCGTGTCGCCGCGGCCGGTCGTGCAGGCAGGGGGCTGCGGCGGGTGGACGTGTCTGCTGGCGGGGCGAGAAGAAAGGATGGGCTGGGCGAGAAGGGGGTGGAATCTCCAAATCTCGCCCGGAGCGCTCGCCTGCGTACCGGGTTGGGTGCGCGATTGCTTCGCGGGTGTGCGGCGAGCGGGTTCCGTGGATGCCGGCCCGTGCCTGCTGGCTGGAATCGCATTCGGCTGCGCCCGCCTTTCCGGGTTTGCCGGGACGGCTGCGTTTTGTGACGATTGTCAAGAGGGCCGGCGGGTCCGTCGCCGCAAGCGTCCGGCGAGCGGGTGCTTATGCTGATGTTGGCAGGTTCGAGTGTTCCGAAGGGCGGGTCCGCCTTGCGTCGGCGCGCATTCTACGGGTTCAATTTAAATCGCCTTAAGTGAAGATGTGGTATTCTTAATGCAGTAGGAGGAAAGGGGATTCAGATGTTCACGACCAAGCGATTTGGTGCGATCATGCTGGCGGCTGGAGTTGTCTGCCTTCCTGCGGTCGCCGCCGCGGAATCGGGTTCGGACTCCGCCGTCGAGGCCGTTGCGTCGTCGGATGCTCGGACACCCGAACCGTCGCAGGCCGAAACTGCCGATGCAGGTGCCGAATACGAAGGCGGCACGACGGGCGACGCCGGAGCGACGAGCGAGGTCGAGGGCGCGGCGCTGCTGCTTGTGCGTGTCGACGGCAAGGTCACGCGCACGGTCGTCGAGATCGACGACGAATCCTTCGAGCCGATTTCGGAGCGTCTTTCCGAAGTGCGGAACATTGGTCCCGAAGAGCTGGAGACGCTTCTCGACGAAATCGGAGCCTTCGATTTCGCCGGCGATTTCGCTCCCGCCCTCGGCGAGTTCGTTCTCGAAGGGGAACACGAGATTTCCATCGGTGGCGACGGCTTCGAGCTTGCCCGCTTCACGGTTGCCTTCCCCGTGCCCGTACCCATGCCCGAAGTCGAACCCGAACCCGACGAGTCCTCGCCCGAGGCCTCGCAGACG
>CACYEE010000029.1 GCA_902773415.1 uncultured Actinomyces sp. | reverse complement strand
CGGTAGTCGTCGTGGATCGAACCGTCCTCGGCGATGTCGTCGCGCGCGCCGAGGCCGTTTTCGACAACCATGATCGGCAGGCCGTAGCGGTCCCAGATTTCGTTGAGCGAGTAGCGCAGGCCGTCGGGGTCGATCTGCCATCCCCAATCCGAGGCCTCAAGGTACGGGTTGGCCACGCCGCCGACGAGGTTGCCGCCGATGCCGGAGGCGTTTTCGTCCGTTGTCTCGCATGTGCTCATGTAGTAGGAGCAGGTGTAGAAGTCCACGGTGCCTTCGCGAAGGTCGTCGAGGTCGCCTTCGGCAATCTCGAGTTCGATTCCGTTTTCTGCCCAGTAGCGCTTGGCGTAGGCCGGGTATTCGCCGCGAACCTGCACGTCGGAGCAGTACCAGTTCATGATCCGGTTTTCGCGCTGGGTCTTGAGCACGTCCTTCGGGTTGCAGGTGAGGGGGTACTTCGTGGCGAAGAGGTTCATGTCGCCGATCCTGTACTGCGGGTAGTGCTCGTGGGCGTGGCGCACGACGCGGGCCGAGGCGACGAACTGGTGGTGGAGGGCCTGGAAGCGGTCGGCCTGGGTGTTGTGGGTCGAGCTGCCGAAGGGGCCTTCGTAGCCTTGGACGAGCCCGGTGGAGACGATGTCGCCGAAGGCGACGGTTCCCGAGTTGATCTCGTTGAAGGTCAGTCAGTACTTCACCTTGCCTTCGTAGCGGGCGAAGACCGTGCGGCAGTAGTTCTCGAAGAATCCGATGAGTTCGCGCGAGGCCCAGCCGTTGTAGCGTTCGACGAGGGAGTAGGGCAGTTCGTAGTGGGAAAGCGTGACGAGCGGTTCGATGCCGTGCTTCTTGCAGGCGTCGAAGACGCGGTCGTAGAAGGCCAGGCCGGCCTCGTTCGGTTCGGCGTCGTCTCCGTTGGGGAAGATGCGCGTCCAGTTGATGGAGGTGCGGAACACCTTGAAGCCCATTTCGCCGAAGAGGGCGATGTCGTCTTCGTAGCGGTGGTAGAAGTCGATGGCTTCGTGGGAGGGGTAGAGGCGGTCCTTGCGGATTTCGGTGGTGATCCACTTCGGTTCGGTGTGGGTTCCGTTCGTGCACATGTCGGGCACGGAGGGGCCTTTGCCGTCGGCGTCCCAGCCGCCTTCGAGCTGGTTGGCGGCCACGGCGCCGCCCCATAGGAAGTCGTCGCGAAGCATGGGCATCGGGTTCTCCTTGTCTGTTCGAGTGTTGCGTTTGCGTATGTAGTGTGCCGTTGGCGCTTTCTCCGGGCAATCCGGCGGCGTCTGGCGCGTCGGATTGCCCGGAGGCGTCTCAGGCGAGCGTGATGAAGGGCTGTCCGGCCGTCACCGGGCCTGCGGCGGGCAGGGCGACGTCGGCGTGCGGGCCGGGGTTGGGCACGAGCACGGGCGTATGGATTTGTTTGCCTGCGGCCTTGATGGCGTCGAGGTCGGCGGTCATGAGGAGGTCGCCGGCCTTGACGGCCTGGCCTTCGCTCACATGGTATTCGAAGGCGGAGCCGTCGAGCTGGACGGTGTCGAGGCCGACGTGGATGAGCAGTTCGCTTTCGTCGGCGAGCGTGAGGCCGATGGCGTGCTTCGAGGGTTGCATGAGTGCCGAGACGGTGGCGTCGGCGGGGGCGACGACCTTCCCGTCGGCGGGAATGATGGCGACGCCGGCGCCGAGCGCCCCGGAGGCGAAGACCGCGTCGGGCACGTCCTCGATCGCGACGACCTGGCCCGTCATCGGGGCGGCAAGGTCGAGCGGTGCGGCCGTGCCGGTTGCGGGGGCGTCGCCGGCGGTCTCGGCGTCGTCCTTGTAGAGGACGAGGGTGATGGCGAAGGAGAGGGCGAGGGAGAGCAGCCCGGCGACGGTGGCGATCAGGAGGGTCTTTGTCGAATCGTCCGGGTTGATGAGGGTCGGAATGGAGAAGAAGCTCGGCGAGCCGCCCATCGCGTAGGCCTGCATGTTGAAGATGCCGAGGAGGAGGCCGGTGGTGGTGGCCGCGATGACGACGGCGATCATGGGCTTGACGAAGCGGAGGTTGATGCCGTACATGGCCGGTTCGGTCACGCCGGCGATGGTGGCGGAGATGCCGGAGGCGATGCCTTCGGAGCGCAGGTCGCCGTTCTTGGTCTTGAGGGCGACGCCGAAGGCGGCTCCGCCTTGGGCGATGTTCGCGGCGAACATCGTGGTGATGAGGAAGGGTTCGACGCCGGTCGTTGCGAAGGAGTTGAGGGCGAGGGGGATGAGGGCCCAGTGCATGCCGGTCATGACGATGAAGGGCATGAGGCCTGCGAGCACGGCGATCGTGAGCCAGGAGGACTTCGCGAGCAGCCAGGAGACGCCTGCGGCGAGCCAGTTGCCGATGAGGCCGCCGAGCGGGCCGAGCAGGACGAGGGCGATCGGCGCGCTGATGATGAGGAAGAGCATCGGCTTCATGAAGGCCTTGAGCACGACGGGGGAGACGCGGTCGGAGAAGTCTTCGGCCCATTTCATGACGGGGCCCATGAGGAGCATCGGCAGCACGGAGGAGGTGTAGGTGGTGGCGATGACGGGGATTCCGAAGAGCGTGGCGGCGGGCATGCCGAAGAGGGAGGATTCGAGGGCTTCGGCGTTGCCGAAGTAGGCGACGAGGTCGGGGTAGACGAGGAAGGCGCCGACGGTCATGTAGAGCACGGCGCTGCCCTTGAGTCGCTGGGCGATGGAGTAGCCGAGGAGGATCGGAAGGAAGACGAAGAATCCGTCGCCTACGGCGTTGAGGATGATGTAGGTGGAGGATTCCTCGGACAGGCCGGCGAAGCTCGTCAGGAGTACGAGGATGACCTTGATCATGCCGGCGCCGAGCATTCCTGAGAAGAGCGGGGTCATGCAGCCGGCGATGTAGCCGAGGACGGTGTTGACGATGCCCTGGTTTTCGGCGGGGGCCGCGTCGCCGCCGAGGTCGCCGAGTTTCGCGACTTCGGCGTAGACGGAGTTGACGTCCTGGCCGATGACGACCTGGTACTGGCCGCCTTGCTTGATGACGGACTTGACGCCTGCGATTGCTTCGACGGCGGTGTCGTTGGCGGCGCTTTCGTCCTTGAGCGTGAGGCGCAGGCGGGTCATGCAGTGGGTGGCGGAGGTGATGTTGGAAAGTCCTCCGACCTTTTCGACGATGTCCTTGGCCATCGCCTGGTAATCCTTAGCCATTCGATCCTCCTTTGGATGCTGGCTGTGCTTTGTTTACAATTGTGAGTGTAATGTTGCATTTGCAAATAATTTGCGTTTTTGCCGATTTAATGCGCAATAGTGGCGAGATGTGTATCACATGGTGTAATGTTGTGGGTATTGGAAGCGCAACATTGCATTCCATGAAGAAACAGTGTTGGAAAATAGTGCCGGAAAAGCGGCGCATGCGCGGCGTTACGGCGAGAAACGCTCGGCACTGCCCCGCCGCTCCCCTTCGTACGCGGGAACGCCCCGCGCACCGGAACCGCCTCGGGCCCCGCTCGGGCAGGCAGAGGGTTCGGGGCGCAGAGGCTTCGGTAGAGTGGTCGAGCCGCACGAAGGGAGAAGAAGATGGCCGCACGGAAAAGGGTATCGATTCAGGACGTCGCCGCCCGGGCGGGCGTCTCCGCCGCCACCGTCTCGCGCGTCCTCAACAACGACTCCCGCGTCGCCCCCGCCACGCGCACGAAAGTGCTCGCCGCGGTCAAGGCCACCGGCTACCAGATTCCGCGCCCCGCCGGAAACGACGCCAGGCGCATCGGCGTCGTCCTTGCCACCGAAGAATCCGTGTACTACATGGCGCTGGCCACCGCAATCCGCGTCGCCATGCGTGCACGCGGATACCAGGTCATCTTCGGCTCCCTCGCCCGCGGCCTCGATGCGCCCCAGGATGTCCTCGACACCTTCTACGAGTGCAAGGTCGGCGGCGTCATTCTCATCGCCTGCGGCTACGACGCCATCAAGGCCCACCTCGCACCCGCCGTCGAACACGTGTGGATCGACTGCAACGACGCCGAACCAGGCCACCCTGGCGTATGCGCGATCCAGTCCGACCACTACTATTCGGGCCGCCTCGCCGGCCAGGAACTCCTGCGGGCCGGCAAGACGAAACCAGTCGTGCTGACCCATGCAAGCGTCTCCCACCGCGCCCGCGACCGCTGGCGCGGATTGGCCGAAGAATTTGCCTCCGCCGGAATCGAACTCGCGCAAGAACGCATCCTCGCCACGCGCGGCGTGGGCGACCAGGTTTCCGAAAGCCGCGAGGCGCTTCGCTACGCGGCGGCAAAGGGAATCGTGTTCGACTCCGTCTGGGCCATTGCCGACGAACGAACCCTCGGCGCCTACCATGCCCTCGACATCCTCGGCCTCGGCATTCCTGGCGATGTCGGCCTTATCGGCTTCGACGGAATCTCGCCCGCCGTCCGATCCCTGCTCTCGATTACCTCGATTGCCCAGAATGTCGAACTGCTCGCCGCCGAAGCCTCCGACGTGCTCGACGCGCTCATGGAAGGACGCGAACCCGCCGCCCGCCGCGTCGTCGTGCCCACAAGCGTGCTGCCGGGACGAACGCTCTAGTCCCCGGGCGGTTTGCGCGCATTCCTCACGGGCAGCGCCGATTCCGCCGGTTTCATGACGAGCCGACGCGCATCGGCGGACCGGCTCGACGCAGGTTGCGGAGCGCCGCAGGCTGGCAAGCCCCGCACACGCCCGGCCCGCCCCGCGCTCAGGCAGGATTCGTCAGGTACAGCCGCATCGAAGTCGGTCCGAGCCGCGTCCGGGCCCCGGGCGCATAGTCCTCCCGGATGTCGAGCGGGCGTTCCCACGCCGAATCCCAGACGAGCTCGAAGGTATCCTCGCGCCCCTCGGGAAGGGTGACGGCCTGCGAGTCGAGGGAACGGTTGAAGATGATGAGAGCGTCGCGCCCTCCTGTGCCCCCGCCGCTTCGCAGCATCTGGAGGATCGGATAGTTCGGGTCGAACCAGCACCAGTCGGGCATCTGGTATCCGAAGGCGTCGTACCAGACGAGTTGCGGAACCGGATCGGAAGGCTCGGTTTCGTGCGTATAGAAGAAGTGGGGGCGCAGCACGGGATTGTCGCGGCGCTGGGCGAGAAGGTAGCGAACGGTGTCGTGCTGGTTGCGTTGCCAGTCCTGAAGCTCCCAGTTCGTCCATGAGATGGGGCTGTCCTGGCAGTAGGAGTTGTTGTTGCCTCCTTGGGAACGCCCGATTTCGTCGCCGGCAAGAATCATGGGCGTGCCTGCGGAGAGGATGAGAGTGCCCAAAAGGTTGCGCATGGTGCGCCGCCGCGCGGTCGATACGGTGGACGGGGCGGGAGTGTCGGCCGCGTAGATTCCTTCGTAGCCGTGGTTCCAGGAGAGGTTGTGGGACGAGCCGTCGCGGTTGTCCTCAAGGTTGGCTTCGTTGTGCTTGTGGTTGTAGGACACGAGGTCGTGGAGGGTGAATCCGTCGTGGGCGGTCACGAAGTTGATGGAGGAGACGGGTCCCCGCCCGCCGGGGGTGCGGCCCCTGCCGAAGAGGTCCGCGGAGCCGGCGAGCCGGGTGGCGAAGTCGCGCATGTCGGTGGCGGAACGGCCTTCGTGGAAGGCTCGCGGGCCAGTGACCCAGAAGCGGCGGACCGTGTTGCGGAAGTGGTCGTTCCAGTCGCAGGTGGGGCCGGGGAAGTTTCCGGTCTGCCAGCCCATCGGTCCGACGTCCCAGGGTTCGTTGATGAGCTTGACGTGCTGGAGGACGGGATCGGAAACGAGGGCCATGTAAAAAGGGTGGTGCGGGTCGAAGTGTTCGCCGTTGCGGCCGAGCGTGGCGGCGAGATCGAAGCGGAAGCCGTCGACGCCGATTTGCGTGACCCAGTACCGCAGCGAGTCGAGGACCATTCGGATCACGGTCTGGCGGCGGAAGTCGAGGGAGTTTCCGCATCCGGTGGTGTCGAGGTAGCGCGAGGGGTTGTGCTGGTCGCTCATGTAGTAGGAGGACTGGTCGATTCCCCTGAAGGAGACGGTCGGCCCGTCGATTCCGCCTTCGCACGTGTGGTTGTAGACGACGTCGAGCACGATTTCGAGGCCGGCTTCGTGGTAGGCGTCGATCATGGCCTTCACTTCGTCGACGACGGCTTTCGGCCCGGCTTGCCGTGCGGCTGCGGTCGCGTAGGAGGGTTCGGGCGCGAAGAAGGCGAGGGTGTTGTACCCCCAGTAGTTCGTCAGGCCCTTGGATTCGAGGAAGGGCTCGTTCATCTTCGCATGGATGGGCAGCAGTTCGACGGCGGTGACGCCAAGGTCGCGGATGTAGTCGATGACGGCGGGATGGGCCATGCCCTTGTAGGTGCCGCGTTCGGCTTCGGGCACGTCGGGGTGCAGCTGCGTGAAGCCCTTGACGTGCGCTTCGTAGAGGATGGTCTGGCGGCGCAGCGTGTAGGGGTGGCGTATCTCGCGCGTGTCGTCGCCGAGGATGACGCCGTAGCACATGGACCGGGCGGAGTCGAGCTCGCTTTTGGCGAAGGGGTGCGCGCTGGGGCGCAGGTCGTCGCCGACGGCGTGGCCGTAGAGTTCGGGGCCGAGAACGGGCGCTCCGGTGACGGCCCGGGCGTAGGGGTCGAGCGTGAGCTTGTTCGGGTTGAAGACCATGCCCGCTTCGGGGGCCCATGCTCCTTCGACGCGGTAGGCGTAGCGCTGGCCTTCGCCGATTCCGGCGACATGGCCGGACCAGAATTCGATTTGGCGGGCGAGTTCGTAGCGTCGTTCGACGATGGAGCCGTCGGGCCCGTCGTCGATGAGGCACAGGAGGACGTGGCTTGCGTTCGGGGCGCGCAGCGCGAAGTCCACGCCGTTTCCGGCGGCGTGCGCTCCGAGGACGACGGGACGCGCGACGGTGGGGTCGGCGGGAACCGCGTCGTAAATGGGTGGCGAAACAGGGTGGGAAGTGTGCTTCACGAGGCTATTATCTCAGGTAAGGGCGCGACGCTTGAGAAGAACCGGTGCGTGAAGCGCCACGTGGGAGGGAGCCGACATGGAGTCTCAGTTCGTTCTCGCACGGGGGAACATCGACCGTGACGAGATTACGCGCAACGATCCTGTTGCGCTTGGCGCGGCGCGCCGTTCGGCAGATGCGCGTTTCA
The DNA here is from genome assembly GCA_902773415.1 of uncultured Actinomyces sp. Lineage (GTDB taxonomy): Bacteria > Actinomycetota > Actinomycetes > Actinomycetales > Actinomycetaceae > RUG11864. The sequence goes on along the minus strand of CACYEE010000029.1, from coordinate 22,073 downwards.
TCCTGTGCGCGGAAAACGCCGTTGCGGTCGATCCGGAGGATGCGGGCACGCTGTTGAAGCTGGGCGCGAAGAGGGCCCGCGAGTGGAATTCGCGCGAGGCCGTGTACCTGGGCCGGGTCGACGGCACGCCGTTTTTCGCGTGCGATGTCTCGGAGATTCTGCCCGATACCGATGTCAAGCCTGCGGGAACCCCGATGATGAGGCCCTTGCAGTACTGGGCGCACGAGTGGTCGCCGGACGAGTCGCAGCTTGCGGTGATGGCGATTTCGATTCACCAGTGGATCCGGAAGGTGAGGTTCTGTTCGGTGTGCGGCAATCCGATCGCGATCCATCCGTCGGGCTGGCAGGCGCAGTGCGAGAACGGCCACCAGCATTTTCCGCGGACCGATCCGGCGGCGATCATGGCGATTCGCGACGCGGAGGACCGGCTTCTTCTCGCCCATAATCCGCAGTGGGCGGCGCGGCGCTATTCGGTGCTGTCGGGTTTTGTGGAGGCCGGAGAGTCGGCGGAGGCGGCGGTGCGGCGCGAGACGTTCGAGGAGACCCGCGCCGTCGTCGATCGCGTCGAGTATTTCGGCACGCAGCCGTGGCCCTTCCCGCGTTCGCTCATGATCGCGTATCGGGCGTGGACGTCGACGAAGGAAGAGGACCTTCGGATCGACGGCATCGAGATGGCCGACGCGCGCTTCTTCTCGCGCGAGGAGCTGAAAGCGGAGCTGCGGCGCGGAAAGCTGACGATTCCTCCGCGCGAGTCCGTGGCCAATGCCCTGATTGTCGACTGGCTTGGGGAATCGGTCGAGGAGGTCATGGAACGCTAGGCGCGCCGTCGTGTTCGCGCTGCCGGCCCCGGCATCCGCCGTGCGGAAAAATCCCCGCTTTTCTCTCGGAGCGTGTGTCGGCGTTACGCTGTAGGCCTGAACGAAGGAGGTGCCTATGGCGTTGTCGGCCCAGGAGTTGCTCGACCGTCTCGATCCCGAGCAGCGGAAGGTGGCTTGTGCCTTGTCGGGACCCGTGTGCGTGCGGGCGGGCGCGGGTACGGGCAAGACCCGTGCCATTACGTACCGTATTGCCTACGGGGCGCTGTCCGGGGCTTTTGCTCCGCAGAATCTTTTGGCGCTGACCTTTACGAAGAAGGCGGCGGGCGAGCTGCGCGAGCGGCTGCGCGATCTTGGCGTGCCGGGGGCCCAGGCGCGGACGTTCCATTCCGCGGCATTGTCCCAGCTTGGCTATTTCTGGGGGGCGACGGTGGGCGGCCCCATGCCTCGGGTTTCGGATGCGACGCGGCCTTTTGTCCGCGAGGCGGCACGAAGGATTGGCCTTCCGGGCGACGAATCGACGATTTCGGACCTGAATACGGAGATTTCGTGGGCGAAGTCGTTTCTTGTCGCTCCCGAGAACTACGAGCTTCGGGCGGCTCGGGAGGGCCGCGGGGAGATTGCGGGCGTCGAGGCGGGCCGCGTGGCCGAGCTGATGGAGGCCTACGAGAAGGTCAAGCTGGAAAAGGGCAGCATGGATTTTTCGGATGCGCTTCTTCTGCTGGTCGGGATCCTTCTCGACAATCCGAAGGTCGGGGCGAGGGTTCGGGCGCAGTACCGGCATCTGGTGGTCGACGAGTACCAGGATGTCTCTCCTCTTCAGCATCGGCTTCTCCAGCTGTGGCTGGGCGGCTCGAAGGAGCTGTGCGTGGTGGGGGATGCCGCCCAGACCATCTATTCCTTTGCGGGGGCGACTTCGCGTTTCCTGAGGGAGTTCCCGAAGGAGTTTCCGGGGGCGACGGTCGTCGAGCTTGTTCGCGATTACCGTTCGACGCCGCAGATCGTGAATGCCGCCAATGCCGTGATCGGTTCGGGGAACGGGGCCGGCGGCGCGGTGCGGCTTGTCTCGCAGCTTCCTTCGTCCTTCCCTGTCGAGTTCCGCGAGCACGGGGACGACGAGGCGGAGGCGAAGGACATTGCCCGCCGCATCGGGATTCTTGCCCGCGAGGGCCTGCCGTTTTCGGAGATGGCGATTCTGTATCGGGTCAATGGCCAGTCGGCGGTTTTCGAGGGCGCGCTGCGCGAGGCGTCGATTCCCTATCGCGTTGCCGGAGGTGTCGGCATCTTTCGGCGCAAGGAGGTGCGCGAGGCGATGGCAAGCCTGTCGATGGCGGCCCGGTCGGAGCCTTCGGGCTCGCTGTCGGGCAACGTGGGGGCGGTTCTTCGCCAGCTCGGGTGGACGCAGAAGGCGCCTCAGCGTGCCGGAGTGCAGCGCGAGCGCTGGGATTCGCTCGACGCGCTGCATCGGCTTGCGGTGCGCACGGAGGCCAGGCGCGAGGTGTCCTTGAGGGATTTCGTTCGCGATCTTGAGGGTCGTGCGGGCGACGAGAATCCGCCGGAAACCGACGAAGTGACCCTTTCCACGCTTCATGCGGCGAAGGGCCTGGAGTGGGATGCCGTGTTTCTTGCCGGGATGCACGAGGGGCTCATGCCGTTGAGCTATGCGACGACGCCCGACCAGAAGGAGGAGGAGCGACGGCTTCTGTATGTCGGCATCACCCGCGCCCGCCAGCGGCTTGTCGTGTCGTATGCGAAGTCGAACGGGAAGCGTGCCCAGAAGCGGTCGGGCTTTCTCGCCGATGTCTGGCCCCAGGCGGAGTCGAAGCGTTCGCGCGCCACTTCCTACCGGCAGAGGGCCAGGCAGGCGAAGCAGGACTTTGCGCGCGACTATCCTGACGACGTTCCGCTGCTTCGTTCCCTTCAGGAGTGGCGCAGGGCGAAGGCGAAGGAGCTGGGCAAGCCGGCGTACACGATTTTTCCCGATGCGGCGCTGCGCGATCTTGCGGTTTCCAGGCCGCAGACGCTTGCCCAGCTTTCCAGGATTCGCGGCATCGGCCAGAAGCGCGTCATCCAGTGGGGCGAGGATGTCCTAGAGGTGATTGCCCGAGGGTGAGAGGGCTGTTGTCAGGCATCCGCATCGGGGCGAGGGCAGGTGTTCGCGGATTCTCGGCATGGCGGGAATCGGCGGGATGCGCCATCCTCGGTTGGCGAGCGGGTTTCCGCCGCGGTCGAGGAAGGCGAGCACTGCCCGGACGGCGAGGGAGGCGGCGAGCATGGCTGTCGATTGCGCGATTGCCGGGGAGGACATGGCGATGGCCTGCGGCGCGAGGAGGGGCCAGAGTTCCTGGGTGTCGGCGTTGGCGAAGTAGAGGCATTGCGAGCAGCAGGTGAGCCCTGGTTCGACGAGCGGGCCGATGCAGACGTCGACGTCTTCGGTCCATGCGAGCAGGTGGGGGATTCCGTCTTTCGCGAGAGGTTCGGCTGCGAAGGGGTCTGCGATGTATGCGCCGGTGAGGATCGCGAAGTCGGGCGTGCCGGCGGCGTGTTCCGTGGCGGGCCTGACGTTTCGGGCGGCTCGGGCGAAGGCGTCGTTTCTGGGCAGCCCGAGGGATTCGGTGCGCAGTTCGGGGGCGTCGTCGGGGCTGGTCGGGGTGGTGTCGGGGCTGGTGACGGTTCCGATTCCGGCGTGGACGAGGGCAAGGCCGATGGCGGTGCCGAGCGGGTCGAGCCGCGTGATCGAAATGTGGTTCCGGGAGCGGTCGGGGTTCCAGGAGACCGTGCGTGACCGTCTGGCGATTGCGGCGGGGTTGGAGGCGGCGTCGACGAGGAGGCCGGCCGAGCGGAGCATTCCGATGATGTCGGAGAGCCGGGAGGGGGTTACTCCGTGTTCCTTGGCTGCGATGTCGAGGTCGGCGTCGGTGTGCGGGCGCGTGAGCTCGGAGACGAGGAGCTGTTCGCCGTGGGAGAGGCCGGAAAAGATCATTTGGATGCGCGGGTCGAAGCCGATCTGGACGGTGTCTCCGCCGCGCCAGAAGACCCCGAGGTCTGGTGAGAGCTGCATGGCGCCAGAATAGCGGTGTGCGGCACGGTCCCGCACTTTCGTCCACAGGCGGGATTGCGCTGTGGATGGTTCTGTGGATGGGGCTGTCTCGGGCAGGGTGCCCGCCCCGGCCGTTTGCGCAGGTGGGAGAGTCGGATGTCGCATCGGGGGAACGCTCCTCGATGCGACACCTCGTATTGGGGACAGGCCCCGATGCGACACTGGCCTGTCCCCAACGCGGCACCCGGCGGCGGGCGCGCCCCTGCGAGAGGCCCCGCGCGGAACCCGCCACGCAGAACCCGGCTAGCGGGCCGGGCCGCCGCCCTCCGTGCCCCCGTCGTTCTCCGCGTCGCCCTCGCCCTGCGCGGCGGCCTCGTCGAGCAGCTGCACGAGGAAGGCGTCGAGTTCGTCGGCCACCGCGTCGCTTTCGGGCGTCTCGAAGAAGTTTTCGGGATGCGTCAGCTGTTCGGGCGTCGGCAGCAGGTCGGGGTGGTTCCAGAGGGCGTCGCGTTCGGCAACCGTCAGTTTCGCCGTTGCCATTCTCCAGAAGGCTGCGGCTTCGCGCATGCGTCGCGGCGCGATTTCGAGTCCGACGAGCGGGCCGAAGACGCGATTGACCGGGGACTGCGTTGCGTTGCGCCGCGCGAACAGCTCGGAGAGGGCCACCGCGTGCGGAAGCTGGGAGATGACCGCGTTGAGCGAGACGACGTTCACCCAGCCTTCGACAAGCGACAGCGTGTGTTCGAGCTTGGCAAGCATCGCCTTTTGGGTTTCGTTCGGCTCGGACTCGAATACTTCGGCAAGATTGATTTCCGCCATGTTCTGCAAGTCGAAGCCGGCCGAACGGATCTGGTTTTCGATTTCCTCCATGTCGATGCGGATCTGGCCGGAGTAGGCGGCCACGGCGTCGAGCACCTGCGGGCGCAGCCACGGAACCTGCGAGTACAGGCGCGCCGCGGCCTGCTCGCGCACGGCCACGAACACCTCGACCTCGTCGGCCCCGTCGTCGATTCCTTCCGCGAAGGCGGCGATGTTGGCGGGAACGAGGGCCGCGGTGTGGCCGTCGGCGAGCGGCATTCCCGAGTCGGAGGTGCCGAAGCTGATTTCGGCGAGTTCGGCGAGGCCGGCGCCGTATTGCATTCCGAGCAGGGAAGCAATCATGGAATCCATCATCCGGGTTGTCGTGGCGCCGAGGTTGGCGAAAACGTCGCCGGGAATGGCGTCCATCTGGGCTTCGAGCGCGGTGCGGAAGGCGCGGGCGACGTTTGCGCCGACGGGTTCGGCGAGCGCCTGGAAGGTCGGCTGGCAGCGGGCGAGGAAGTCGAAGCGCGACCATGCCTGGTTCGGTCCCTGGCAGGGGCCGATGTCCGTTACGGGATCGAGCCAGAGGCTTGCGGCGGACAGGGTGGCGCGGACACGTTCGCCGACGGTGGCGCTCACGGCGGTGCCGGACTTCTTCGAGAGGGCGTCGCGCGCGACCTGCTCTCCGACCTTCCAGTTGACGGCGCCCTCGCCGGTCGAGGAGAGCATGGCCTGGATCTGGGCGAGCATCTGCCCGTAGGTGGCGGGGTTCATGAGCTTGTCGAGCTGTTCGGAGGGGTCCAGGCCGCCGGTGCGCATCTGCTCCATGATTTCGCGGGCGGCGTCCTCGCCCAGCATCGCCTTGAGCATGTCCTCGAAGCTGCCTTCGCCGCCGTGCGTCTCGCCCATCGCTTCCTCCTTGGGGGTTTTTCAGGTACAAGCCTATCTTTCGCCGGAAGCGAGCGCATCCGTGTTCGCTCTGGACGTTTGGAGCTTCGCGGGCGACAATGGCGGCATGTGTTTCCGTCGTCTTCCCGTTTCCGGCGTCGGCGCTTCGGGGCGTCTGGACGGCCGGACGCTGTCGCTTGCGGTTTTTCTTCCTGTTCTTGCGTTGTCGCTGGTCATGCCGTCGTCCTTTGTCGTGCAGGGGCCGGGTGTGGTGCTCGAGGTGACGGGCGCGGACCAGGGGGAGGAAATGATCGAGGTGTCGGGGGTGCGTACTTTTCCGTCCGAATCCTCCTTTTACATGACGACGGTGTCCTCGCTGGGCAATGCGTCCTCGGGGACTTCGGCGGGCGTGGCGGCGTGGGCGCTTGCGAATCCGAACTGGCAGGCGCTTCCGGTGCGTGCCTTGTATCCGAAGGAGATGACTCGCGAGGCCCAGCTTGAACATGCGGAGCGGCAGATGGAGAGTTCGCAGTCCGAGGCGGAGATTCTTGCCTTGGAGAGGGCGGGGGAGCAGGTGTCGATGAGGCTGACGGTGCAGTCGGTTCTTGAGGGGTCTCCGGCGCAGGGGAAACTTGCGGAGGGCGATGTGCTGGTGTCGCTGGCTTCCGGGGGCGAAACGGTGGAGGCTTCGTCGTATTCGCGTTTTACGGGCCTGCTGGACCGTACCGAGCCGGGGACGGCTGTCGAGGTCGCTTTCGAGCGCGACGGCCAGCCGGCGTCGGCGCGGATCGTGACGGCGGCGCGCGAGGAGGAGGGGGGCGTGGAGCTGCCGGGGTCGCGTTTGCGGATCGGCGTGGGGATCGACGACGTGAGGTCGGATGCTTCGGTGGGGTTTGCGCTTGAGGATGTTGGCGGGTCGAGTGCGGGAATGATGTTTGCTTTGGGCATCTACGATGCGTTGACGGAGGGGTCTCTTGCGGGCGATGCGAGGGTTGCGGGCACGGGGACGATTTCGCTGTCCGGCGCGGTGGGGCGCATCGGGGGCATCCGGCATAAGATGCGCGGTGCGGCGGGCCGGGGTATCGGCGTCTTTCTTGCGCCGGTCGGCAACTGCGACGAGGTGGTTGGCGCGGTTCCCGAGGGGATGGAGGTGTTTGCGGTGGCCGATTTCGACGAGGCGGTTCGGGCCGTGGAGGCGATTGGCGGGGGAGCGACGCGGGGGTTGCGGACCTGCGAGGCGGCATTGGGGGAGTTGGCGGACTAGCGCGGGGCTGTCTCGCAAGGGCGCGGCCGCCGTGGGGTGTCGCATCCGGTCGTGCCGCTCCGGCGTATCAAAGGTGTCTGACCCCTTTGATACGCTCCGCTCCCGCAGGGCGGGCGGGGTGTGCGCCGGGGATGCGCGTCCGACAATGGTTCGGTGGGGGATGAAAGTCCTAAATCGTGGGTGTCGGGGTCGTGTCGTTCCTTGGCGAAAGTCCTATTTATGTGAGGTTGGGCATAGTTGAAATGGTCGAAAGTCCTAGGACTTTCGGTTCCGTAGCGCCTCGTTGCGGGCCGGAAGTCGTGGCGACGGAGGGAGGGGCGGCGTCGGTGGCGCATGGGGGTGCGTGCGGGTGGCGAGGGTCGCCACGTCGGCATGTGGATTCAATGTTGACGGAAGTTGATGCCATGCGTTGGCAATGTGCATGGCGGGCATGGCGCGACATGCTGCGGCATGGTCTGCTCGGAGGTTGCGCGCGGCGGGGATTTCCCCGTCCGGTGCGGTTTTGGCTGGCGCCGGCGTTGCGGGAGCATGCCGCTTCGAGGCGTCGCTCCTGCGCAAAGGAGCGCGCCGCGAGGATGGGGTTCGATTTTGAATCCCGGAATCGAATGCGCGTCTGTAACTTAAAGTCAAGATACGATGGCGAGATTTGACCCGGATGTTGGGCGTCGCGTCGCGCGGGCGTCAGCGGTGGAGAGGGATCCTCAAAACCTCAGGTGAGGGCGGCGATATGGGACCTTTTGGGTCTACCATGCAGGTATAAAGTCCTGATTGGATGCCTCTACCTGCACGTTCGATTTGGGTCCATGTTGAAGGTTATAGTGAAGACGTTGGAAGGGAACGGCGGAGCGCAGGGTTCCGCCGGGCAAGAGGCTGGCGGAGGTTTGAGGAAATGAACGGATATCAGGAAAAGATGCGGGGTTCGCGCCGCCCTCTCGCGCTGTTTGGCGCGGCGGCTGCCTTCGGCCTTGCGTTCGGCGGCATTTCCTTCGTCGCGTCCGGGGCCCTGGCCGATGGCGACGGTGCCGACGCGCAGGCTTCCGCTTCCGCAAGCACCGTCTACCCCGTCGTCAAGAACGCCTCTCCCGTTGCCGGGGCCGCCTCCGAAACTGCCGCCGCGCCCGCCGAAGCCGATTCCGTTCCCGTCCAGGCCGCCGTTCCCGAAACCGGCGCCTCGCCGGCCGAAGCCGCCGCGGAGCCGGTTGCCGTCGAAACCGCCGTGCCTGCCGAAGCTGTCGAACCCGTTGCCGAGCAGCCTGCTCCTTCGGTCGCTCCCGCCCCGGCGGAGCCTGCCGCGGAGGCCGCGTCTTCCGCGTCGAACGGCGACGGCAACTGGTACGTGTCCGTCAACTGCTCCGGCGGCCAGGCGGAGATCGACGGGTGCGTCGGAGCCACGAACTTCCTGCCCGCCACGGAGGTGCTTGGCGTTCCCTACTATGCCCAGCACGACTACCTTGGCGGCGCTGCCTGGCTCGACATCCAGATTGGCGAGACGGTCGTCGCCGAGGGCGTGTCCTACCGGGTGTCGGACATGCGCACCATCGTGTCCGGGGGGTCCTCCGATCAGGTGGTGGACATGCCTGCCGACGCTTTCCTCCAGACCTGCCTTGACGACGGGGTCCACTCCCGCGTCCTCGCCCTGGCCCGCATCGCCTGAGCCATCCGTATCAATGGGGTCAGACCCCTTTGATACGCCGGAGCGAGGCGGGACGGCCCATCGCTGACGCAGGGGTTTTCTCAGCGCTTAGCCGAAATCCGGGCCGGGACCCATCGGCCGCCTTCGGTTTCCAGTAGGTTTGGAGGTGCGCGCCCCGTGCTGGCGCGCGTCCGTCCCCCGAACGGGGATCCGCCTATCGAGAAGAGGTTTCCGGTGTCCGTTCCGAACATCCCGATGCCCAGGCGGCCGCGAGGCGCCGAGGGAACGCCCGCTTCCGGGTCGGTATTCTTCCCGACGCTGTCCGTCCTTCTGGTCCTGGTTGTCCTCCTTTCCATCGTGTCGAAGATCTGGACCGAAGCGAAGTGGTTCGACCAGCTTGACGCCTCCCGGGTGTTCTGGACGCAGTGGGGCTGGGCAATCGCCCTCGGCGCGATCGGGACGGTTCTCGTCGCGCTGACGATTCTCGTGACGATGTGGATTGCGCGCGGGCGTGGCGGAGCGTGGGGCGACGACGCCTCGGCGCAGTCGCTTCGGGCTGCGGCCGAAAGCCGACGCTGGCTGACGCGCCTGGTCGTTCCCCTTGCGGCGGGCGTGTTTTTCGGCGCGCCGCTCGCCCAGGAATGGCGCACCTACGTCACGTGGCTCTACCGGACCTCCTTCGGCCAGAAGGACGCCCAGTTCTCCAACGACGTCTCCTTCTACGTGTTCAGCCTGCCGCTCGCCCACTCGATCCTCTCCCTCGTCGTCCTGCTTCTCGTCATTGCCGCAGTCGCCGCCGTCATCGGGCACTACCTTTACGGGCAGGTCGCCGCCACGGCACAGGGAATCCGCGTCGGCGCCCGCGCTCGCGTCCATTTCGGGATCCTCGGGGCCGGGGCCGCCCTCGCCGCGGCGGCAACCTACTGGCTCTCGCGCTACGACATGCTTCTTGACAACAACGCGAAGTTTTCCGGCGCCACCTACACGAACATCAACGCCGACCTTCCCGGCCGCACGATCCTCGCCATCGTCGCCCTCCTCATCGCCGTCCTCTTCGTCGCCGCTTCCCTCATGGGCTGCTGGCGTCTCGTCGTCACCGGCCTCGTCGTCGGCCTCGTCTCCTCCCTCGTCGTCGCCTGGGCCTACCCGGCGCTCGTCCAGCAGTTCAAGGTGCGCCCGAACGCCGTCGAAATGGAAAGCGAATACATCCAGCGCAACATCGACGCCACGCTCAAGGCCTACGGACTCGACGAGGTGGAAAAGAAGAAGTATTCGGCCAAGACGGAAGCGGAAGCCGGCCAGCTTCGCGAGGATGCCGAAACGACGGCGCAGATCCGCGTGCTCGACCCGCACATCGTTTCCCCGACCTTCAACCAGCTCCAGCAGAACAAGCAGTACTACAAGTTCAAGGACCAGCTCAACGTCGATCGCTACGACATCGACGGCGTGGAGCGCGATACCGTCATTGCCGTGCGCGAACTGAATCTCGACGGCCTGTCGTCGTCCCAGCGTACCTGGGTCAACGACCACACCGTCTATACCCACGGCTACGGCATTGCCGCCGCCTACGGCAACACCTCCGTCGGGCGCGGCATCCCCAAGTTCTTCCAGCAGGGCATCCCCTCCACCGGCGAACTCGGCGACTACGAACCGCGCGTCTACTTCGGCGAAAACTCGCCGGAATACTCGATTGTCGGCGCGCCCGAAGGGTCGAAGGCGTGGGAGCTCGACTATCCTGACGACGAAACCTCCTCCGGGCAGGTGTATACGACCTATGCCGGAAACGGCGGGCCTTCGGTCGGAAACATGTGGGAAAAGCTCATGTTCGCCATCAAGTTCCGTTCGACCGACATGTTCTTCTCCGAGCGCGTCACGTCGAAGTCCCAGATCCTCTTTGACCGCGACCCGGCTACGCGCGTGAAGAAGGTCGCCCCCTATCTCACCCTCGACTCGGAGGTCTACCCGGCCGTCGTCGATATGGACGGCGACCCGGAAACCCCGAAGCGCCTCGTGTGGATTCTCGACGGCTATACGACGTCGAACAGCTACCCGTATTCGGCGCGCGCCTCCCTGACCGAGGCGACCGAGGATTCCCTCAACCGCGGAATCACGATGTACGGCCAGCAGGAAATCAACTACATCCGCAATTCCGTGAAGGCCGTGGTCGACGCCTACGACGGTTCGGTCTCGCTCTACCGCTGGGACGATTCGGACCCGATCCTCAAGGCGTGGGACAAGATTTTCCCGGGCATCGTCACCGACGTGTCCGACATGAGCGGCGACCTCATGAGCCACGTGCGCTACCCGCAGGACCTCTTCAAGGTCCAGCGTTCCCTGCTTGCCCGCTACCATGTGACCGACGCGGAGTCCTTCTACTCGGGCGGCGATTTCTGGAACGTTCCGACCGATCCGACGAACTCGGAGGGGGATTCTTCGCTTCAGCCGCCCTACTATCTGACCCTTCAGATGCCCGGCCAGGAGAGTGCCGAGTTTTCCCTTTCCACCGGTTTCGTTCCGGGCGGCACGACGAAGCGGAACATCATGACCGGTTTCCTTGCCGTAGATTCCAACGCGGGCGCGGAAGCGGGCAAGGTGCGCGAGGGGTACGGCAAGCTGCGTCTGCTCGAATTGCCGCGAGATCTTACGGTGCCCGGTCCGGGCCAGGCGCAGAACAATTTCCTGTCGAATTCGACGGTGTCCCAGCAGCTCAACCTGTTGCGCCAGGGCGGTACGAAGGTGACGATGGGCAATCTTCTCACCTTGCCGGTCGGCGGCGGCCTCCTGTATGTGCAGCCGGTGTATGTCGAGGCGTCGACGGGCACTTCCTACCCGATGCTCCAGTACGTGTTGACGGCTTTCGGCGAGTCGAAGCAGATCGGCTTCGCCGGAACTCTTGAGGAGTCGCTCAACCAGACTTTTGGCGGCGATTCGGGGGCGACGGCGGGCGACGCGGAGGATCAGGCCGACAAGGAAGCTCCGGCTGTCGAGCCTTCCGAGGAGGGTGGCGACGAGCCGGCGGGGGAGGCGGAGCCGGTGGACGGGGAGGCCGATGAGCCTGCGTCCGGTACGCCTCGGGAACGTCTGGGCCAGGCCCTGTCGGATGCGAAGAAGGCGATGGAGGATTCGGAGGCTGCGATGAAGAGCGGCGATTGGGAGGCTTACGGGAGGGCTCAGGCGGATCTCCGGCGCCAGTTGGAGCAGGCGGTTGCCGCCCAGCAGGAAATCGAGGGGCAGTAGCCGGACTGGGTGCGTATCAATGGGCTCTGACCCCTGTGATACGCCGGAGCGGAGGGCTCGCCATGCCCAAGCGGGCGCGGCGGCCTGCGTTCCGGTAGGATGGCTGTTGTTGCGCAACAGGGCGCGAGGCTCACCATCCAGTTTTGAACGGCGTGATTCCAGTGTTTTACGGTTCCATCGTGATTGGCATTCTGTTTCTGGTCGCGGTTTTTGCGGTCGATGACGTCTACGATGGGATGGTGCCGGCATTGGGTGCTCTTTTTGTCGCTTTCGGTGCTTTCGGCCTCATCTCGTTGTCGTCTTCGGATGGCGACGTGGAGGGCACGTTCCTCATGCTTTGCGGCCTTGGAGCGTTGGCGTTTGCGGCGGCGACGTTCGTCGGTTTCCGCTTTCTTCGCCGGGGTGCCGAACGTAGCTCGGAACCGTTGACTGTTGGCGATCTCGTATCGTCGAAGGGCAATGTCTTGTGGTGGAGGGGCGACGCCGGGGAGGTTTCCCTTGTCGTGAGGGGCGAGAAGCGGACCGTGCGTGCCCGGAGCCTTGATGCGCTGCGGGCGGGCGACGCCGTTATCGTCGTCAGGGCTTCGTCTGTTTCCGACGTCGACGTTGTTGCCGGCTAGGTCCCGCTGGCTGCGCGTCGTGCCTGCTGCGTGCGCGAAAGGTACGTGCGCGGCTTGTCCGTGGGCGCATTCGGCGTCGCCTTGCATGCGTCGCCACGCACGTGCCTCCGCGCATGCGGCGCAGCCACACGAAGAGGCGGGCCGGCGTGGCCGGCCCGTTCCGTCCTGCCTGCCTGTGCAGGCGCAACATTCCAGGAGGAATAAATACTATGGCAATGGTTCTCGGTTTCGGCGCTCTCGCCGTGCTGGTGGTCCTGCTGCTGGTGTTTGTTGCCAGCAGGGTCCGCACCGTCCCCGTCTCCAAGGCGCTCATCATTTCGGGGTCGCGCCCTAATGGCGAAACGAAGGTCGTTCGCCAGGGCGGCCGCACTTTCGTGATTCCCGTGCTGCAATCTGTCGAGGAAATCTCGCTGTCGCAGAAAACGATTCCCCTTTCCGTGACGGGCAACGACAAGAACATGGTCGAAGTGACGGTCAACGCGATCGTCATCATCAAGGTCGGGTCGGACGAGGCTTCGATTCGCGCGGCTTCCGAGCGTTTCCTTGGACACAAGGACACCGAGCAGGTGGTGGCGAAGAACGCTCAGGATATTCTCACCGGCGCGCTGCGTTCGATCATTTCGCGCATGCCGGTCGCGGATCTGATCGGGGCCCGCGAGGAGCTTCAGCAGCAGGTGCTTGAGGTGGTGAAGTCGGAGCTCGGCTCGATGGGGCTGGAGACCGAATCGCTTCAGATCAACGAGATTTCCGACGAGAACGGCTACATCGAGAATCTGGGCGTGCCTGAAATCGAGCGTGTGAAGAAGGAGGCCCGCATTTCGCGTGCCCGCAACGAGCAGGCCGCGAACGATGCGGAGGTCGATGCCCGGCAGCGTATCGCGGAGAAGAATCGGGATCTTGCGATCAAGCAGGCCCAGCTTGATGCGGAGACGGCGAAGGCGGAGGAGGTTTCGCGCGCGGCCCGGCCGATTACCGAGGCGGAGAAGCAGCGCGAGATTGCCGAGACCAAGACGGCGGCGACGCAGGCGGAGGCGATTCTGCGCGAAAAGCAGCTTGACATCGAGGTGCGCAAGCCGGCTGACGCCGCCCTTTACGAGCGGCAGAAGAGCGCCGAGGCGGGCAAGATCGAGGGCATTCTCCAGGCCGAGGCGTCCGCAAGGCAGCTTGAGCTGTCGTCGCGGGCCCAGGCTCGCGCTACCGAGGTGAAGGCCCAGGCCGACGCGAATGCCCGGAAGTTCGCTTCGGAGGCTGCCGCCTACAGCGTCAAGGTCAATGGCGAGTCGGAGGCCGAGGCGACGCTGGCGAAGGGCAATGCGGAGGCCGAGACGATTCGACGGCGCGGCCTTGCCGAGGCCGAGGCGATGGACAAGAAGGCCGAGGCCTTTGCGGCTTATAACGACGCTGCGGTGATTCAGCTCATTGTTGACAGGATTCCGGAGATTGCCGCCGCTTTGGCGGAGCCGATTGCGAGTGTGGGCGAGTTGCAGATCATTTCGACGGATGGGGCGAACGCCTTGCCGAAGATGGTTGCCGAGAACTTCTCCCAGCTTGACCAGGTGCTTGAGAGGACTGTCGGCACGTCGCTGTCCGATCTTGTGGCGCGCCGCGCTGCCAAGGGGGGAGCGCCGGAGCGCTGATCGCATGCGCGAGTGGTGTGCGCGCATTCGTCGCGATTGGGCCGGTTCTGCCTGTTTCGTGGCGAGTGCGCGCACATCGCTGCCCGAAGGGGGAGGCTGGGGCGTGTTCGCGCACGTGCCGGGTCTGGTGGCGGGCGTTGCGAGGGGGCCGGTCTTGGAGGGGGAGCGGTCCCCGATGCGGCGCTCGGCTTTCTGGCCTGTGCGAATTTCTGGTCTGCGCGGCTTTCTGGCCTGCGCAAGCGGCGGGGGCGTGTTTGCTCGTGTGGCGAAGGTCGGTGTCGTGTCGCGTGTGTCGTCGGGAACGTCGAGATTTGGCGGATGTCCGCCACCTTGGAGCGTGTGCTGTAAATTAGCTGCGGTGGGATTGCCGGGAGTGCTTCGGGGTCGGGTTTTCGACGAGGATGGCGCAGATTGACGGTTTTGCGGCGCAAGGAGCCGCAATATGGCGCATGTTGCGTGGGGTGTGTCGATGTGGACACTTCGTTGCCGTGGATTTACAGCGCCAAGTGTGATGGCATAGTGTTGATTGCAAAGCGATACGAATCCGGCGCATGCTGCGGTTGGCGTTTCGTGCGGGGCAAGGTCTCGCGATCCTGGCCCATCTGCCGGAAGCGGTTGTAGGAGGAGCTATGAGATTCAAGAGGCGCACGTCAGGGCGCGGTTTTTCGGCGTTGGTGGCTGTTGTCGCAATCGTTCTGGGGGGGGTGTCGTTAATTCCTTCCCTGCGCATGCGTGGGCCGAGGAGACCGTCGATGCTGCTGGCGAGGCGATTGCCGCCGAGCAGAACGAGGAGCTTGACGGGGTCACGCTGACGGGTCAGGCTGCCGAGGATCCGGCCGTAGCGGCCAAGGAGATCGAGGCGGAGACCGGGCTGGACGGCGAGGCGGCCGGCGCGCTTGCGGGCGAGCTCTTCGCGGCGCTGAGGGCTCCGGCGCCGGGGGCGACGCGGGCGAACGCCCCGCCATCGGCGGCGGACGGGCAGGAAATCAGTAGCCTTGACATCAAGTGGGTCACGTCCGATACGGAGGACAACGGCGATGGCGCCCTTCTGTATCTGCGTCCTGACGAGGATGCCGAATTCGCGGCCACGTATCGAATCACGTACGGACTGTCCGGCGAGGAGGATTGGAAGGCCGGCGATCTGCGGATCACGGTTCCGGCGAAGGCCTTCCTGACGCGCGAGGGCAGGCAGGCGGGCGAGCTTGAGATCGGCTACCCGAAGGCTCCGTCAACGGCGGATGAGTGGAACTGGCAGATCGTCGGCGAGAATATCGTCTTCGAGAATACGGTTCCGCTGGGCGCCGCCACGACGGGCTTCATCGACATTTGGACCAATAATCTTGTTCCTCACACAATCGTGGACATGGCCCTGCAACCGGAGCTGTCGGCCACTTTCGAGGCGGTTACAGACAAGGGCACCCTGATCGGGCGCACGTCGGATTCCATCCGCGCACAGGTGGATACCCGCGCTGTCGTTGACAGGGCGTTCAAGAATCCCGTGCCCCGCTCCCTGGGGATGGTGGATGCGGCGGAGATTCCCGAGGAGCTTCGCGATCCGAAGGAAACGACCTATGTGGTAGTCGATTGGTATGTCAGTCCGCACTGGGAAGGAAACCAGCCCTACACGCTGGAGATGAAGGACGTCTTGTCCGACGGGTATCGGGGCTTCATCGTCGAGGCTGGCGCGGGAACGGTCAGCGAGGATCGGCGCAGCGTGTCGGGTGTCGTGTTCGAGGGCTATCCCAGTGGCGGGGAGAATTCCAATTCTTGGCCGTTGACGAGGCTGAAGACGGCCTACCCGTTGTCGCAGTTTGAACCCGGCACGGAATACGTCATCCCGAACACGGTGGAGTACACGCTCACCGAGACGGATCCCGATGTCGGCTCCGACAAGCGGGAGGTGACGACGGCGAAGGCCGCCGCCGAGGTGAAATTCAGCTACAAGGAGCCGCAGTGGGTTGGCGTTTCGGGACATTTTGGGACCGAGAAGTGGGGCAACGACAATGACAAGGATTGGACGGCGCATCGCCCTGCCGGGTGCGGCAAAAGAACCCCGCCGACGATTACGCGCACCGGCAGCTATCTCTCGGGACCTGATGGCTGCGAGTTCTACGGGCGCTATGGCGAGGCGCTCAACGACCTGCGCGACGGCACGGCCGTCAACGTGGGCTATTCGGTGTCTTCGGTCGGGTTTATCCTGCCGTGGACGCTTGCCGAAGGCGCGGATCCGCGCGTCGAGGCGAACTACGGCCAGCGCCCGGTGACCGTGACGACGACGGACGGCTTGCAGAGCGCCGACGGGTCGGTGACCGCGCGCAACCTCGAACTGGCCGGCGGGGCGGCAATCGAGCCGTTGAAGGACTACGAGTTCGTGTCGGTGGAGATCGAAAAGCCGAGAATCGGCAAGATCAGGGCAATCAACGTGAACCCGGACGGCTCCTTCACTGCTGTCAGTGCGGGGGATGGAACCTTCGATTATCAGGAAGACCGGGATGACGCGAACATTCCTCCGGTGAAGGTCGAGGCTCTTGTGGGAGGCACATGGGTGCCGGTGGCGAGCGTGGACTGGTCGTCGGGCGCGGCGAAGGCGACGCTCGCCGACGGTACGAAGGCCGATGCGGCCACCGTCGCGCTGCCGGAGGGCACGACGAGCTACCGGACCGTCGTAACCTCGACAAACGCATACATTGCCGTGTGGTCCTATCCCGTCATCAAGCTCAAGTCGACGGCGAAGACGAAGGCGTGGGCCGATGCGGCTTTTGACGGGAACCCATACGACCCGTGGAGCGAGGTTCGCAACTATTCGACGATGAATGCGAGCGTGCGCACCGCCGCGGGCGAGGACGAGCACGTCGCCGCCCTCAATGCGGTCGGAACGGACAGGCTCGGCGGCTACTCGCTCGAAACGCGGACCTTCCCGTCCAAGACGTCGTCTGTCAAGGACAAGAATTACGACGGGGGTCGGGCGATCATCGAGTACAAGGCTTCCGTCCGCGAACAGAGCTTCATTTCGAGCAAGGATTCGTGGAACAGGCTGGTGAAGTCCGGCAAGTTCGAGGCGACGACGGAAGGCACGTGGTGGGATCTGCTGCCACAGGGCGTTCAGCCCGACCTGTCTACCATCGCCTTGCGCGATGGCGACTCGATCGTTTCGGCCGAGGCCATCGAAAACTGGCGGGGCACGGGGCGCACGATGCTCAAGGTGAGGGTGCGGCTGACCCCGCAGCCTTACGTGGACGGTGTCGACACGGCAGCGGGCCTGGCGTACCTGTCGGACAAGCCGACCATTGCCTTCGAGGCAGCGTTGCCCTTCGAGGAGTACGACGGGAGCCGGGCGGTGCATAACGTCATCGCCTTCGAGGCGGTCAAGGACGATTTCGGCACCGCCGAGGGATATCGGGGCGAGGGCGACGACCCGCGGGGCGGCAATCACGTCGATGCCGCCCGCGCCTTTGCCGGCGATGCGGAGCGCGACGCGATGACGGGCCTGGCCGATCGGGCCGCCAGCCATGCTTTCGTGTATGCGGGCACGACGACGGCGCTCGATCCCGTCGCGGCGGGCCTAGAATCTTTGGACAAGCGGGTCATGGTCAACAATGATGGCCGGTGGTCCCAGGGCACCTATAAGGACAAGCGAACGGTCTTGGAGGGCGGCTCCTACTCCTATCTTCTGACGATGAGGAGCGCGAAGGAGACGGTCACCTCGGATATCGTCTTCTACGATTCGCTGGAGAACTACGTGGCCGTCGATGGCAACGACGCCAGTGACATCGATGCGCCTCGCTGGCGCGGCGAATTCCGCGGCGTGGACCTGACGGCCTTGAAGGAGGCCGGCGTGGAGCCGGTGGTCTACTATTCGACCACGGCGAATCTTGAACTGTACGATGCGGTCAAGCGAGATGAGGGGAAGAAGGAAAACCTGGACCTGGCCAATTCTGCCATCTGGTCGACCAGGCCTCCGAGTGACCTGGCGAAGGTCAAGGCGATTGCGATCGACTGCTCGAAGAAGGCCGACGGCTCGCCCTTCGAGCTGGGCGAGGGGAAGTCGATCCAGGCGAAGATTCTCATGCATGCCCCGTGGGGCGAGAAGGACTGGAACGGCGACAGCGAGTCTGCGCGTGACTACATCGCCAAGGACGCCCACGCCTACAACAATGTCAGCATGACGGCGACGATGACGGATGTCAAGACCGGGAAGAGCGAAGTCGGCAAGTTCGTCCGACAGGACTACACGAAGGTCGGCCTTGCCGAATACAACGTTGAAGTCGTCAAGGCTTGGGACGACGCCGACGACGCCGACGGGCTGCGCCCGAAGAGCGTGCGGATGCGCCTGCTGAAGGACGGCGAGCGCTACGAGAACCGCACTGTGACGCTGAATGCGGACGGAGACTGGAAGGGCGTGTTCGAGCATCTTCCGGCCACCGATTCGCAGGGCAAGACGATCTCGTGGAGCGTGGAGGAGGATCATCCGGTCGATGGATACGAGGCTTTGGCTTCGGTGTCCTACGACTCTCAGGGGCACGCCCGCATTGCGGTGACGAACCGCCACGAGCCCGAGCGGACGAACCTGCATGGAACGAAGACGTGGAAGAATGCGCCCAGCATGCCCGAGTCTGTCGGTATCGTCGTCATGGACGGCGACCGCGAGGCGGCGACGACGACGGCGACGCCGGACGGGAACGGGGATTGGGCGTGGAGCGTCAGCGGCTTGCTGAAGAACCGCGACGGCGAACCGATCGACTACACCGTCAAGGAAGTCGGCTTCTGCGAAGGGAAAGACGACGACTCCTGCGAAGGCTGGGTTTCGCGCGTCGACGGCATGGATATCGAAAACGAGTGGCATCCCTTCGGCGATGTCGTTCTCTCCAAGACGATCCACGGGGCGACGGACACGTCCGGGAATCGGACGTTCACGGTCGACGTCGACCTGAAGGACAAGGAGGGGAAGGCCGTGGCCGACTCCTTCGAGTGGGAATCCAGCAAGGGCCGCACCGGGCGCATCGCCACGGGAGGATCCCTGACCATCGAGGGCGGGGAGACCATCACGGTCAAGGAGCTCCCGATGGGGGCCAAGGTCGAGTTCAACGAGCGCGAAGCGGACGGCTGGACGGCCAAGGAGGCAACCGTGAATGTTGTCGTCAAGGCGAACGAGACCAAGGGTGCCTCGCTCGACAACACGTATCGCGCAAGAGGCTCGGCTGGCCTGGAAGTGACGAAGGTTCTGGTTGGCAGCGACGGGAATGCCCGTGACCTCAAGGCTTCCCAGTTCGTTTTCGAGCTGCTCGACAAGGACGGCACGCTTATCGGCACGGCAAGCAACCGGGCCGACGGGACCGTTTCCTTCGGGACTCTCGAATACGACGAGACGGACGCCGGGAAGACCTACGAGTACACGATTCGCGAGCGCCATGACGGCAAGCCCGGCTACACGTACGACGGCAAGGAGATCGAGGTGAGGGTCAAGGTGGCGGACAACGGGGACGGCACGCTGTCCACCACGGTCACCTATGGCGACGACCGCGAGTTCCGCAACACGTACAAGGCTGAAGGAAGCGTGCGACTCAAGGCGTGGAAGACGCTCGAAGGCCGCGCGCTCAAGGCCGACGAGTTCGCCTTTGACCTGTACGAGGCCGATGGGACCAGTCCGGTTGCGACGGCGAAGAACAAGGCCGATGGCACCATCGACTTCGAGCCGCTCGGGTTCACGGACGTCGATGCGGGCAAGACGTTCACGTACGTCATGAAGGAACGAGCGGGAGAGGACGAGACTGTCGTCTACAGTACGGCCGTCTACGAGATTTCCGTGAAAGTCGTCGACAACGGGGACGGAACGCTTTCCTTCTCGCAGGAGATTCGCGACAAGGAGACCGGGGAGAACGCGATGCCTGTTTTCGGCAACGACCTCGAACGCGGCTCGCTCTCGATTGCCAAGCGCATCGATGGCAATGGCGATATCAGCTTGTTCCGATTCAAGGTCAAGCTTACCGGGCGCGTGCCCGAGGACGGCGACTACTCCTACGAGAAGGAGCAGCTGGACGTCTCCGGCAGCGCCAACGCCGCTGGCGCTGCTCCCGCCACGGGTGCGAAGGCGGGGCCGGAGGCGACCGTCAGCCCGTCGTCCCTGATCCGGGTCGGGGACGCCCCCGGCACGCTTGCCGGCGAAGCGGCGCTGCGCGCCGAGGCGAGCTGCACTGAGGAATCCGGACACCTTGAGGGCGACACCGAGGACGTGGTGGACTGGAAAATCACTCCCGACTGCGAGCTGGTTCTCGGCAATGGGGAAACCCAGACCCTGCACTCAGAGACTAACTGGGGGGAGGGCCCCTGGGACGGCGTCGTCGATATCGGGAAGATCCTCTCTGTGCGGACGGATGGAACGATCAAGCTGAAGGGATATCTACCAAGGCCAGGGTTGTTCGAAGGCTTCAAGAATGCCACGAGCATGGACCTGAGCGGTCTTGACGTCTCGGAGGTGGCGGCCATCGAAGGAATGTTCGCGGGCTGCACGTCCCTGACGTCCATCGAGGGCATCTCGAACTGGAATCTGGAGAAGGTGGAGTCCATCGCCGGACTGTTCGAGGGCTGCACGTCCCTGAGGAGCCTCGACCTGAGCGGATGGAATATGATGTCCGTAGAGGACGTGGACCGGGTCTTCGAGGGTGTCGAGAAATTGAATTCCCTCACGCTTGGCCCGGGACTCGTGCCATACTTTGAGGCCGGCGGGGAGCTGCCAGAACCTGAAGTGGATGAGAACGGGCAGCCACTGACAGGCAAGTGGATTCGTAGCGACGAGACTGCCGGACCGTATTTCTGGTGGGATTTTCCTCCGGAGGATGTGGGTGAGCTGGCCGGAGAGTGGATCCCTGAACGGGACAAGCCCACGACGAGGACGATCCAATTCTTCGGTGGAGCATATGACGGCAAGTCTGCGGGCGGTTCTATGGCGGATTTGGTGTGCACTGCGGGCGAACCCTGCGTCATTCCCACATCCGGATTCTATCTCTTCAACCACACCCAGACTGGCTGGACAGACGAGAAGGGTCAAACCTACGACCTCGAAGCCACGATTCCGGAGGGCGGGAACCTGAAACTGACGGCCTCATGGAGGCCAGACGAGAACACCACGAAGATGCACAACGGCGAGTTCGAGATAGACCTCCATGACAGGGAAAAGGCTACGCTCACGAATCTCCCCGCGGGCACGGCCTATCAGGTGTACGAGGAGACCCCGGCAGGCTGGAAGCTCGTGTCCTCCTCCGACACGTCCGGCATCATCGAGCCGCGGAAGACGGCTGTGGCTTCGTTCACGAACAAGGCCAACCCGGGGCACGTCGAAGTGAGGCTGCATGCGACCAAGACCCTGGACGGCAAAGCCGCCGAAGCCGGAGCCTTCTCCTTCCAGCTGTGCGAAGGCGACCTGGAGGAAGACGCCCTGTGCGAAGGCGACATCCTGAAAGAGACGGCCACGAACGCCGCAGGCGGCGCGGTCGCTTTCAAGCCGCTCGAGTACGGCGAGGACGATAAAGGCAAGACGTACACGTATACGATTCGCGAAGTCGTCCCCGAAGGAAACAGCGAAGGCGAGGGCAACCCGCTGACCTACGATACGGTTCCCGTGAAGGTGACCGTCACGATCGGCGAGGATCTCAATGCCACAGTCACGTATAGCAAGGGCGGGATCGGAGAAGCCAGCGGATGGGCAGTCTTCGCCAACTCGACGAAGCCGGGCAGTCTCAGACTCGCCAAGGAAACGCGCTACAAGGACAAGGAAGGTTCCTACGCCACGGACACGGCCTTCACATTCCGTGTCGAGCTGCGCGACGCCTCCGGAAAGTTCTTCCCCGACGGCACGAATGTCGGCGACTACAAGGTGGCCGGCGGCGCGATCACGGTCCCGGTAAAGGTCGGGGAGCCCGTGACCATCGAGAACCTGCCTGCGGGCACCGCCTACTCTGTCTCCGAGCCGGAGCTTCCGGCGGGCTGGAGCCAGGTGGGCAATCCTGCCACGGGCACGATCTCGGCGGGAAACACCGCCGAGGCAACCCTGACGAACGAGTACTCGGCGTCCGGCCAGTGGCAGGCCCGCGTCTACAAGACCCTGGAAGGCGTGGACATCCAGCCGGGCAGGTTTGAATTCG
>CACYEE010000028.1 GCA_902773415.1 uncultured Actinomyces sp. | reverse complement strand
CGCCGAATCCCTTGAAGGGGCCTCGTCGCTGAGCCTGCTGCCCTACGTGTCCGTGCTTTCCGCCCTCCTCGCGGTCTCCGGCGGGCACAAGCAGTCCCGTGTCGTCTCCTGGGGCTGGCCCCTGCTTTTCTTCGTCGTCATCCTGTCCGTCCTTCAAGGCTCGCAGACCCTTCCCGGCGCTGTCATCACCGTCCTGATCGGCCTCATGTTCGGCGAACTCGCCCGCTACCTGATCGGCGCCGACCCCGAACGCGCCCTCGGAACCGACATCGTGCGCCTTGCCCGCCGAGCCGCCATCGACGCCCGCGAAATCATCCGCGTCGACCCCGATGTTCCCCTCGCCGACCTGCGTGCCTGGCGCATATCCACCTCCACCGAGCTCGGCTACGGCGACCTCGCCGGTCGCGAAACCCTCCGGGCCGTCCTCGAAAGCCGCGTCGGAGGACCCAAGCTCGACGGAATCTCCGACGAGCAGATCACCGAAATCCTCGAAACTCCCGGCGAGGACATCGTCTCCCTCGCCCACGGCGTCCACCCCGTCCGCCGCGCCGTCGTCCTGCGCCGCAAGCACCATCCGCCCCTCGGGCAGAAAGCTGCGCGCAACTACGTGCTCGTCGACGCATACGGCACCGCATACCACGGTGCCGTCATCGACGCCGACGAACAGATCGTCGGCGTTCTCGCCACCATCTGGGACCGTATCCGCTTTGAAACAGCGACCCGCCGCGCCGAACGTTCCATCGAAGAAACCGCCGAGCATATGGCCCTCATGGAGCTTGCCGCCCGCCAGACCGGCGACCTGCGCCACTCCTGCAACGCCCGCGCGGTCCGTGTCGCCTCCGGGGAAAACTCGTGCATGGTCGTCACCCCCATCTCCGGTGCCATGCCGCTTTCCGACGACCGCCACGAAGCCGTCACCGATGCCGCCCTCGACGACTTCTGGACCCAGCTCGACACGGCCCACCGCCGCGGCATTACCCACGGCAACATCAACGCCGCCTGCACCTGCATCAGCAACGGCCGCCTCGAACTGGCCTGCTGGGAGTCGGGCTCCATCGCCTCCAGCGACATCGCCCGCCGCATCGACATGGCGCAGGCCGTCGCCATGCTCGCCACCGTCGTCGGAGCCGAACGTGCCGTCGCCTCCGCCCGGCGTCGCCTCTCCCCGGACATCGTCATCTCGATGGCTCCCATGCTTCAGCGCGCCATTCTCCCCGGCTCCACCGTTGCCGCCTTCGGCTCGAAGAAAGCCCTCCAGGCGCTGCGCGACATGCTTGTCGGCTCCTTCGGCGAAGACGTCGAAGTCCGGCCCATCCAGCTCCACCGGTTCTCCGCGAAAACCGTGTTCACCGTGGTCATCGGCCTTGTTGCCGTCTACCTTCTCCTCGGTTCCATCAATTTCGCCGAACTCAAGGCGACCGTCAGCCACGCCAAGCCGCTGTGGCTCGTCGTTGCCTTCGCCGCCTCGATGGTCACCTACCTCGGCGCGGGCATGATGCTCAAGAACTTCACAGCCGAAAAGATCTCCCTGCGCGAATCGGCATTCGTCCAGCTCGCCGCATCCGTCGTCTCCCTCGTCGCCCCCGCCGGCATCGGCCACGCCGCGCTGAACCTCCGCTACCTGCAAAAACGCAAGGTCGCCACGCCTATTGCCGTCGCCACGGTCTCCCTCGTCCAGGTTTTCCAGTTCGGCACCACGGTGCTGTTCCTTCTCGCCCTCGCCCTCATCACCGGCGACGTCGGCCAGCTCTCCGTCCCCTCGTCCTCGATTCTTGTGGCCCTCGGCCTGGTCGTTGCCGCCATCGTGGCCGTGTTCGCCATCGCGCCCGTGCGCCGCTGGGTGGTGGAGCAGGCCCGCCCCTACGCCGAGCAGGTCTGGCCGCGCCTCGTCTGGCTCGGCACCCATCCCGAACGCATCGTCTGGGGCGTCGCTTCCGCCCTCGTGCTCACCTTCGGCTACGTGCTCACCTTCGCTGCCTCCTTGTTCGCCTTCGACTATTCCCTGCCGATCGTCACCCTCGCGATTGCCTACCTCGTGTCGAATTCGGTCGGCTCGGTCGTGCCTTCCCCGGGCGGCATCGGACCGGTCGAGGCGGCGCTCACCGGTGGCCTCACGCTTGCCGGCGTGCCTTATTCCATTGCGTTTTCCACGGCTATCGTCTACCGTCTGCTCACGTTTTGGGCACCGGTGCCGATTGGCTGGGTGTGCCTCCAGTACCTTCAGAAGAAAGACATCGTGTGAACAAGGAGAATCAGTCGGGAGCAGTTTTTTTCGGGGGCGACGCGGGTGTGCGCGGGGCTTCCGGGAGCTTGGCGGCTTCGGATGGTGCCGGGCTCTCGGGTTCGCCGGATGCGGGAACGTCCGGCGCGGTCATGCAGAATACGGGAAGGGGCCGTCTCATGCGGGCGTCCCACGGTCGGGTGCCGGAAAGGGGACAGGCCAGTGTCGCATCGGGGACTGTCCCCAATGCGACACCCGACTCTTCGACCTGCGCAAACGACCGAGGCGGAAATCGGAACGCCGTGCCGGATCCGCCCCGTCCGAGTTCGGGCGCCCTTTTGATGCAGTCCCCCGGTACGCAAGCCGCGAGCATGCAGGCCATGAATGCGCAGGGTGCTGGCGGTGCTGACAGCTCTGACGGACTGGCTGGTTCTGCCGGTGCGGCTGGCTGGCCGGGCTGGGCGGGCTCTGCGCGTCCGGCCTCCGACGGCGCGGGCCGGGAGGTTCCCGGCGTTGCCGGTCCGGCCTCGGGCGCAACGGCCACGGAACCCGGCAGGCCCGCCGGGCGGCTTCGCGGCCGCGTCGACCTGCCTGCCTACCTTCTCGCAACCCTCGCCTTCGCGATGTACGCGGCTTTCTCCCTCTACCAGTGGCGACACTTCGCCGTGCCCTCGTGGGATCTCGGAATCTTCACCGAACTCGCCCAGCGGTACGCAAACATCCAGACGCCCGTCGTCGACATCAAAGGCCCCGAATACAACCTCCTCGGCGACCACTTCCACCCGCTCCTCGTGCTGCTCGGCCCCCTGTTCCGCCTCTGGCCCAGCGGGCTCGCCCTCCTTGTGCTCCAGGACTTCCTATTCGCGCTCAGCTCCGTGCCGGTCGTGCGTTTTGCGCGGCGGCGCATCGGCTCCTGGCAGGGAATCGTCCTTGGCGTCGCCTATCTCCTCAGCTTCGCCATCAGCGAGGCCGTCAAGGCGCAATTCCACGAAATCGCCTTCGCCGTGCCGCTCATGGCCTACGGTCTCGTCGCGTGGGCCGAAGGGCGGCGGCGCACCGGAATCGTGCTCATCGGGCTTCTCGTGTTCGTCAAGGAGGACCTCGGGCTCACCGTGCTCATGTTCGGACTGGTCGAGTTGTGGATCGTGTGGGGCGAGCGCTCCGGGCGGGCAGGCAGCCGGCTGGCGCGCTCGGGCCGGGACGCTGCGCGCGTCCTCCCGTTTGGGGACAGTCCCCAAACGGGAGAATCCTCCCGATTGGGGACAGTCCCCAAACGGGAGAATCCTCCCGATGAGGGACAGGACGACGCGACCGGCACCGAGCCCCCCGGCCCCTTCCCCGCCCGCACCCTCGAATCCCTCGTCGCCACCTTTCGTTCACACGCAGCAACCGTACCCCTCAGCCTCATCCTGTGGGGAACCGCGTGGTTCGTGCTCGCGATCTTCGTGCTGCTGCCCGCCCTCAACCCCGGCGGCGGCTGGGACTACACCGAAAACATCGGCTCGGACAACCAGACCACGGCCACCGGCTTCCTCGCCTTCCTCACGAATCTCTTCGGACCCGGGCGCAAGGAAGTCATCCTGCTCCTGCTCGCCCTGACCGCCGGCGGCGTCGGCCTGCGCAGCCCGTACATGTGGCTCATGGCACCCACCCTCTCGTGGCGCTTCATCGGCGACAAAAGCACGTACTGGGACTGGACCTGGCACTACAACGCGATTCTTCTTCCCATCGCCGCAGTCGCGCTTGTCGACGGCGTGCAGCGGCTGCGCGCCTGGCCGCGCCTGCGAGATTCATGGAAGCGCGCGCTTGCTTCCGTAGCGGTCCTCGTGTCCCTCGCCACCTCCCTCGGGATGATGCGGGACGGCCCCTTCGGCGTGTACCTGCGCGGCGACGGCACCGCCTACGAGATTCCCGGAACCGAGATTTCCCCGGCCGAGGGCGCGATCGACGCGGTCGGCAAGACCCGCAACGTCGTGACCGACTTGCGTCTGCTCGCCTATCTTGTGCCCCACAACCGCGTGTACTGGGAAGGATCGATTGGCGACGCCAGCGTGGATACCGTCGCCGCAACGCCCGCCTCCACCGTGATGACCGACGGCGTGGAGGCGCAGGAATGGGCGGAAAACCGGTTTGGCGGCACGTGGGAGACCGTCTACGACGTGGACGGCTACGTGGTGGTCAAGCGGGTGTCCTGACCGAATCGGGGACGGAGGGGATTTCGTGCGTTTGAACGAAAAAGACCCCGTCCCGATTCGTATGCGGCGGGCCTCGCGGCTGCGGCGCTACGGCTCGTAGGGCCTGATTGCCGAAAACCTGTTCTGGCGCGAAAGCCGGCAGCGGTTCTCGAAGCTCATCGCAACCTCGCGCGGATCGTCGTCGTCCAGCGGTCCGTAGGCGGCAAGCCCCTCGCGCGTGAACTTCACCGAGTAGATGTAGTCGTCGGAAAGGTCGCCCCTGGTGTTTCGCCGCTGAGTGAAGGCCGACAGCGTGATGTTCTCGAGCGCCGCCGCGAGGGAGAACATGTGGCTTGCGAAGAACACGCCAAGGCCGAAGGCGCAGATCGCGTAGTCCTCGCGCAGCTGGGCGGCGGACACTTCGGCGGTCGTGAACGAGCCGCCGCGCCCGTGCTTGGCGATTTCGTCGGGAAGGTCTTCGATTTCGGGCAGGTCGAGGTCGATGAAGATCGTTCCGGTTTCGGTGTCGAAATCCGAGAGGTCGACGGCGAAGGCGAAGGGCAGCGTGATTCCCCGAAGCCAGCCGGCGATTGCGCTTGGCGGGTCGGCCACCTTCGCGCCGCCGCCGACTTCGACGGGCACGGCGAGGCGGGAAATCCAGACGGTCGCCTCGCGTTCGGAGTTGAACCTGACGATCTCGTCTTCGACGGCGGCCTGCGCGGCTTCGTCGACCTCCTCGTATTCGGCGTCCTCGATATGCTCGTGCGCGGCAACCTGCGGGTCTGCCGCCTGGGCTTGCCGATCGAGCCGTGCCATTGCGCGGTCGAAATCCTTGGTGTCCTCGATATCGTACGGGTCGAGGGACAGCGTGTCGTCGTCTCGGACACGAATCTGCTTCGGCTTGCGCGCCGCGGCCTCGGCCTTCTGCCGTGCGCGCTTGCGTCCGGTTGTGGAGGAGGGGTCGGAGTAGTCGATCGGGTCGGCCTTCGGCATTCCGATGATGACGGGCATGGGGGAGCGGCGCGTCGAACCTGTCTTCTTGCGCTGGACTTTCGTGCCGTCCGAGTTCAGGACCTTTTCGCGCCGGTGCATGCGGGTTCCGGGGATGCCGCGGTTGACGGTCACGCCGTTCTTTCCGATGGTGACGTTCATGCCGGGCAAGCCCACGTTGAGCGACGCGCCGGACTTCGACAGGTTGAGGTTGATGCCTTTGCCGATGTTGATTCGGGAGTTGAAGCGCATGGCGTGCCTTCCTCGTGTCCGTGGGCTTGTCAGCTGGTTCCAAGTGTTCCACAAGTCACGCCGACGCGGGGTGGGAAAAGGGGACGGACTGGCGTCTCATAGGGGAGCGTGTTCGGCCGCTTTGCTTCCTCGTGCGCTTCTTCGCTCCGGTCTTGGGCGGGCAGGTTCGCGCGGGTGTCGGAAAGGGGACTGTCCCCAATGGGCGTATCAAAGGGGTCTGACCCCATCGATACGCCCAACGGGGGCGCGAAACCCCGAAAGGTTGCGCGCCCCCGCGTTGCACTGGAATCGAATCAGGCAAGCGCCTCGGAGACCACGGCCTTCGCCGCCTCCTGCACCTCGGCGAGGTGCTCGGCACCCTTGAAGGACTCGCCGTAGATCTTGTAGACGTCCTCGGTGCCCGACGGACGAGCGGCAAACCAGGCGTTCTCCGTCGTCACCTTCAGGCCGCCGATGGCCGCGCCGTTGCCGGGCGCAGCCACGAGCTTGTCCGTGATCGCCTCCCCGGCCAGCTCGGAGGCCGTAACGTCCTCGGCCGACAGCGCCGCGAGCTTCGCCTTCTCGGCCTTCGTCGCCGCAGCGTCGATGCGGGCGTAGGCGGAGGCGCCGTAACGTTCGACCTGTTCCTCGTGCAGCTGCGACGGCGTCTTGCCGGTCACCGCAAGAATCTCGGAGGCCAGAAGGTCGGCAATCAAGCCGTCCTTGTCCGTCGACCACACGGTGCCGTCGAAACGCTGGAAGGACGCTCCCGCGGATTCCTCGCCGCCGAAGCCGAGCGTTCCGCCGAGCAGGCCCGGCACGAACCACTTGAAGCCAACCGGCACCTCGACGAGCGGGCGGCCCATCCCGGCCACGACGCGGTCGATGAGCGAGGAGGACACGAGCGTCTTGCCCACGCCCATGTCGGACGGCCAGTCCGGGCGGTGCGAGAAGAGGTACTCGATGGCGACCGCCAGATAGTGGTTGGGGTTCATGAGGCCGCCGTCGGGCGTCACGATGCCGTGGCGGTCCGAATCGGGGTCGTTGCCGGTGGCGATGTCGAAGGGCGTGGCGCCCGAGGCGTCCGGTGCCATCCGGCCCAGCAGGGAAGCCATTGCCGACGGAGACGAGCAGTCCATGCGGATCTTGCCGTCCCAGTCGAGCGTCATGAAGGAGAAGGTCGGGTCGATCTTCTC
Organism: uncultured Actinomyces sp.; assembly: GCA_902773415.1. Lineage (GTDB taxonomy): Bacteria > Actinomycetota > Actinomycetes > Actinomycetales > Actinomycetaceae > RUG11864. The sequence continues at coordinate 17,118 of CACYEE010000028.1, read as the reverse complement.
GTTGACGACGGTAAGGCCGAGCTTGTGCTCCTCGGCAATCGCGCCCCAGTACTCGACGGAGGCGCCGCCAAGCGGATCGGCGCCGACGCGCACGCCCGCGCTGCGAATCGCGTCGAGGTCGATGATCGACGGCAGCGAGTCCACGTAGGCCTTCATGAAGTCGTAGCCCTTGACCTGCTTCCTGGCCTGCTCGTAGGGCACGCGCTTGATGTTCTTCCAGCCCGAGGCGAGCAGCTCGTTGGCGCGCGCGGCGATGATCTTCGTCGCATCCGTGTCGGCCGGGCCGCCTGTGGGCGGGTTGTACTTGAAGCCGCCGTCGCGCGGCGGGTTGTGCGACGGGGTGATGACGATGCCGTCTGCGAGTCCGGCACCCGAATCCCGCACCGGGCCGGGCGCGCCGTTGGCCATGAGGATGGCGAGGGAGACCGACGGGGTGGGGGTCACCGAGCCGCGGGCGTCGACGCGGACGTCGACCCCGTTGGCGACGAGGACCTCGACGGCGGAGCGTTCGGCCGGTTCGGACAGGGCGTGCGTGTCGCGGCCGATGAAAAGCGGGCCGTCGTAGCCCATCTTGTCGCGGTATTCGACGATGGCCTGCGTGATGGCGACGATATGGGCCTCGTTGAAGGCTCCGTCGAGGGACGAGCCGCGATGGCCGGAAGTTCCGAAGACGACCGCCTGCGAGGGGTTCGCGGGGTCGGGTTCGAGATCGTAGTAGGCGGACAGGAGCTCATCGACGTTGATGAGGTCCTCGGGCAATGCTGGTGTTCCTGCGCGTTCGTTCATGGGGCCTATTCTTCCACGCCTCTTCCGAGATTTGGGCGCGCTCGGGGGATTTGCCGAAATTGCGTCGCGCGGGCGGGGCACGGAAACGGGGCGCGACGGCGGATCCGGCGGCGCGCGGGCAGTGCGCGGACCGGGCGATCCGCGGCGTTTGCTTTGCGACGACAAGGCGTTGCTTGCCGAAGGCGGACGCGCAGGCGCGGGCATGCGGCAGCGCCTGCGCAACGTGGCCTCGCTTCACGCCGTGCGCAGGCGCAGCGAATTGGAGACGACGACGACCGAGCTTGAAGCCATTGCAGCGGCAGCCATTCCGGGAAGCACGATTCCGGCAACAGCAAGGGGAATGGCGACGAGGTTGTAGCCGAAGGCCCAGCCGAGGTTTTGCTTCACGACGCGGAGCGTGCGCGCGGAGATTTCGAGCGCACGCGGGATCGAGGCGAGCATCGAGTTCACGATGGTCACGTCGCTCGCGGCTTTCGCGGCGTCGGTTCCCGAACCCATCGCGATCGACAGGTCGGCACCGGCGAGGGCGGGCGCGTCGTTGATGCCGTCGCCGGCCATTGCGACGCGCCTTCCGCCGGCGCGAAGCTCTTCGACGGCCCGCACCTTTCCTCCGGGCAGCACGCCGGCGCGAACGGCGTCGATGCCTGCCTGCGCGGCAATGGCGCGGGCGGTCGTCTCGTTGTCGCCGGTGACGAGGATCGGCTGCACGCCGAGTTCCTTGAGCCGGGCGACGGCGGCTGCGGCGTCGGGGCGCAGCTCGTCGCGCACGGCGAAGACGGCGACGGCGCGAAGGGGGGCTTCCGGCGTCGAAATGCCGTCCGCTTCTGGCCCGCCACCGCGTTCTGGCCCTGAAACGGCAAGCATGGCGACGCTGGAGCCGTCGCCCGCGAAGTGCTCTGCCTGCGCCGCCAGGGCCTCGTCGATCGCCGCTCCCTCGCCGGCCAGCCAGGCGGGCGTGCCCGCAAGCGCGCGGGTGCCGTCCGGGAGCGTGCCGGACACGCCGGAGCCGGCATGGGCGCGAATATCGCGGACCCCGGCAAGCGGCGCGCAATCGCCTCCGCGCTCGCGGGCGGCGGCGACGATGGACCTTCCAATCGGATGCTCCGAACCTGCCTCCAGGCCGGCCGCAATCCCTAGCGCCCGGTCCGGGGAAAACCCGATGCCGGAGGGAAGGTCCTCGCTCCGGTCTCGCGCGAACAGGCCCGCGCCGGCCTTCCGCCCGTCGCTGTCCCCCTTTTTCGCCCCGGCGGCGGTGCCGGGCGTCGCAATGCCGACAAGAGCCATGCGGCCGGTCGTGAGCGTGCCCGTCTTGTCAAGCACGATGGTGTCGATGCCGCGCGCCTTTTCGAGGACTTCCGCGTCCTTCATGAGGATTCCCTGGCCGGCCGCGCGGCCCGAGCCGACCAGCAGCGCGGTGGGCGTGGCCAGCCCGAGAGCGCATGGGCAGGCCACCACGAGAACCGCAATCGCCGAAGTCAAGGCGGTTTCGAGCGGCTGGCCCAGCAGCCCGGCGCGCACAAGAAAGGTTGCCGTCGCAATCGCAATCACCGCCGGAACGAACACCGCGGAAACCCTGTCGGCAAGCCGCTGGATCGGGGCCTTTCCCGTCTGGGCCTCCGTCAGGAGCCGGCCCATTGCCGCGAGCGTCGTCGCCTCGCCCACCCGCGTCGCGCGAATGTCCAGCAAACCGGAGGTGTTCAGCGTCGCCCCCGTCACCTCGCTGCCGGGCCCCACCTCCACCGGGGCCGACTCGCCCGTCAGAAGGGAGGCGTCCACCGCGCTCGAACCGGCCACCACCACGCCATCGGCGGCGATCTTCTCGCCCGGACGGACGCGGAACACGTCGCCCGCCCGGAGCCGCGCCGCCTCCACGGTGCGCTCCGAACCGTCCTCGCCGACAAGCCTCGCCGCCGTCGCCCCCAATTCGAGAAGGGACCGCAGGGCATCGCCCGCGTCGTGCCGCGAACGGGCCTCGAAGATCCGGCCCAGCAGCAGGAAAGTCACGATCATCGCGGCCGATTCGACATGCAGATGCGCCATCCGCGTCGAATGCGCGCCGCTCATCGCCATCGTGTAGCCGATGCGCCCCGCGCCGCCGAAACCCAGCGCCCAATACGACCAGCCCATCGAGGCGAGAACGCCGAGGGAAACGAGCGTGTCCATCGTGGTCGTGCCGTGCCGGGCCGCGCGCCAGGCCGCCCGATGGAAGGGCCAGCCGCACCAGAAGGCGACGACGGTGGCGAAGACAGCCGCGAGCCACTGCCAGCCGGGAAACTCCCAAGCGGGCACCATCGAGAGAGCGACGACGGGAACCGAGAGCGCGAGGGCCACAAGAAAGCGACGGCGCAGGTCAGCGCGCCGTTTCGCGCCGGACTGCCCGGCTTCGGCCTCCGCTTCGCGCGCGTCGATGCCGGATGCGACGGCCTTGCCGGCCTCGACCCTGCGCACGACCGCCGCGCCGTACCCGGCCTTCTCGACGGTTTCGACGAGCCGGGCGTCGGGGAGCTCGCCGAAAAGCTCGACGTGGGCGCGTTCGGTGGCAAGGTTCACGACCGCTTGGACGCCTTCGAGCCTGTTGAGCTTCTTTTCGACGCGGGCGACGCAGGCCGCACAGGTCATTCCGGTGACGGCAAGGTCGACTTCGGCGACGGGCGCTGTAGGCGTTTCGGATGCTGGAAGCCGCGGGGAGTTGGCGGACACGGAACTCCTTCTTGAAGGGGAAGGCTTTAGAGAAGACGCGGGAGCCGGGGCCGCCTCGAAAGGCGACGTGGAGCTTGGCCGGGCAGGTCGGCACGTTGTTGCGGCTCCCGCCTCGGCTGTTTGCGCAGGTGAAAAAGCAGGGTGAGATTCGGGGACCGTCCCCGAATCTCACCTGGTCCGTCCCCGTCCCTCGCCCGGGCGGGCACGCCCTTGCGAGACGGCCCCGGCTGGCAGGTCAGCGCGAAATCGATTCGAGCGTGTAGTCGCCCGCCTCGTCGATCGCTTCGCGAATCTCCGCATCGGAGGCCTCTCCGTCGACCTTCACCTTCGACAGGCCCTTCGGATTCAGCTCCACCTCGACGCCGGACACGCCGGCGAGGGCCATCAGCTCGTTCTTCACATGCGTTTCGCAATGGTAGCATGTCATTCCGGAAACCTCAAGCGAAATAGCCATCAGGTCAATCCTTTCCATCGAAAAAACGTAGCGACAACCCTAACCCCGCAGCGGCCCGAATTATTCCGCGCCGCCGGACTCCGCATGGCCGGGGCGTCGAGCGTATCAAAGGGGTCTGACCCCTTTGATACGCTCGACGCCCGCCCGGGCGTGCCGCTACCGCGCGTCGCCCTCCGACGCCGAATCCGGGGAACCCGCACCGCTTTCGTCGCGCGCTCCGTCGTCGTCCGCACCGCCCGCGTCACCGCCCGCGCCCCGCGAACCCGCGGCGCGCTCCTTCATCCACGCAGGAACCTTGTCCTGCGCGCGCGGGTAGCGCGAAAGCTCCGCCCGCCAATCCTCCGCACTCGCCAAATCGGCGAAATCCGGTTCGCTCAGATAGTTCGGCGTGATGTTCACCTGGTTCGCCTGCTTGTCGATCTCGAAGAGAATCGACAGCGGTGCCCCCTCGCCCCGAATCACATTGGTGCGCTTGAGCCACGTCGCAAACGCGCCGATAGCGTTCGGAACAAACGGCAGGTCCGCAGGGTCGGGATCCCCCTCCTCCGTCGCCGCAACCGTCACGCCCGTCGCCGCAACCGAATCGCCAACAAGCTGCACCTGCACCGCCGCTTTCAGCCACGGCTTTTCGGCCACGGCATCAAGAAGAAGATGCAGATGCGTGGCAATTCGGTCAAGATCCTCGCGCGGCTCGTCCTTGAGGGTCACGGCCTCCCTGTCCGACACGTCGTAGTCCGTAATCGTCAGCGGCATGATCCGCGCCTCGATCCGGTCGAGCGGCACCACGGCCTCCGCAACCGCCATGCTCAACCGGCCAAACCCGCGTTCGAGAACAAGCGGCATGTCCAGCAGCTCCGCGATGCACAGGGCGAAGGCGTTGCCTTCGTCGTCGCGCATCGTCCGCACCGCACGCGCCGGAACCCCGTTCACCTTCACCGCGGCATACGGCTCGAACACCTGGAGCGAATCGTCCCATGCGATCCGCTTCGCCCAGAACCCGGACTCGACAAGCTCGAAGCCTTCCTCCTGCTCGGGCTTGACCGGCGAGACCATCTGAACCGCCACCGGCGTGCCGCCGGCCCCGATTTCGAGGTCGACGGACAGTTCGCCCCAGTCGCGCCGAATCGCCGGGCCGATGAGGTTCGACGGCTCGTAGGCCTTGAACACTCCGGTCTTCGTGTTCTCCCAGCCCCACGTGACGCCGTGGTAGATGGCCCGCACCTGCGGTTCGGGATTGCCGGGATAGTAGCGGACGATTCTCGAACCGACGGAGACGCGGGTCGGTTCGAGCCACAGCAGGTCGGCGCTCACTCCGCCGCCGCGCACAAGACCGGACCCGGTGAAGGGCGGGAACTCGATGATTCCGCCGAAGATGGAACGCGGGTCGAGCGGGCCGACGGCGTTGCGGACCTGCATGTACGGGTTGGCGGGCATTTCGAGGATGTCGATGGGGCGGTCGGCGGCGAAGGGGGTGCCGGGGATGGCGAGGTTGAACAGGCTGATGAAGTCGGCGACTTTCGTGACGCCTTCGATCTGGGCGAGGTCGATGGCGAATCCTGCGGCAAGGTCGCGGCCTTCTTCGAGGTGGCGGTCGGCCTGGACGGGTGTCAGAGGCAGTGCGTAGGTGATGCTCACGTGGGTCTCCTTCGGCGGGTCTTTCTGTGCCCAGCCTAGTCCTGTTCGGGTCTGTGCGCGTAGGACATCGGGCCGGTTGCATGCGGGGCCGGGTTGCGTGCGGTGCCGGTTGCGATTCCGGTGCCGGGTTGCGTGCGGGGCGGGGCGGAGGGCGCGAGACGATGCCGGTGCCGGGCCGGACATGAGCGATTTGCGCAGGTTTGTCATCGGGCCGTGGACCGGCGGACTTGCCGCTTGCGTGCGGGGCGACGCCGGGGCGCTGATCTGCCCGGGGCTCCTCAGGAAAGGAAGTCGCGCACGAGCCGGCCCGCAAGCCCCGTGTACCCGGCGGGCGTGAGCGCGGCCAGGCGTGCCTCGACCTCGGAGGGAAGCCCGAGGGTTCCGATGAATTCGCGCATTGTCGCGGCGGTGACGGCGCGCCCGCGCGTGAGTTCCTTGAGGCGCTCATACGGGTTCGCCATCCCCGTCGCCCCGGCAGTCGCGGCGGCGCGCATGGCCTGCTGGATCGGTTCGGCCAGCACTTCCCAAGCCGTGTCGAGGTCGGCCAAGAGCCGGTCGGGGTTCGGCTCGACACCGCGCATGCCGCGCGTGAGGTTGTCGATGGCGAGCAGCGAATGGCCGAGCGCGATTCCGATGTTGCGCTGGGTCGAGGAATCGGTGAGGTCGCGCTGCATTCGCGTGGTCACGAGCGTTTCGGCGAGCGTGGCGAGCAGCGAGGAGGAAATCTCGAAGTTCGCTTCGGCGTTCTCGAAACGGATCGGGTTGACCTTGTGCGGCATCGTGGAGGAGCCGGTGGAGCCTTGGGCGGAGAGCTTCTGGCGAAAGTAGCCCATCGAAATGTAGGTCCACATGTCGGTGGCGAGGTTGTGGGCGATTCGGTTGAAGTGGGCGATGTCGGAGTACAGGTCGGCTTGCCAGTCGTGCGGTTCGATCTGGGTGGTCAGCGGGTTCCAGTCGAGGCCGAGGCTTTCGACGAAGCTGCGGGAGATTTCCGGCCAGTCGGCGTCGGGGATGGCGACGGCGTGGGCGCCGAAGGTTCCGGTGGCACCGTTGAATTTGCCGAAGCAGTCGGCGTTCTCGATGCGCCGGAGCTGGCGGTCCATGCGGGCGGCGAATACGGCGAGTTCCTTGCCCACGGTGGTGGGGGTGGCGCTTTGGCCGTGGGTGCGGGCGAGCATGGGGGTGTCGGCTTCGGCATGGGCGAGGCGGCGCACGAGTTCGCGGAGGGTGCGGGCGGCGGGGAGCCATACGAGGGTGACGGCGGACTTGATTCCGGTGGAGTAGGCGAGGTTGTTGATGTCTTCGGAGGTGGCGAAAATGTGGACGATTTCGTGCATCCGGGGGAGTACGGTGACGGCGCCGAGGGTTTGGGGCGCGGAGTCGAGGCGACGCTTGAGGTAATATTCGACGGCTTTGACGTCGTGGCGGGTTTCGGCTTCGATGTCGGCGATTTCGGCGATGTCGCCGGCTCCGAACTCTTCGGGGATGGCACGCAGGTAGGCGATGTCGGCGTCGGCGAGTCGGGGGCAGCCGGGCAGGGCGCCGGAGGCGGCGACGTGGATGAGCCATTCGATTTCGATGCGCACGCGGGCCCGGTTGAGCGCGGCTTCGGAGAGGTAGTCGGCCAGGGGCGCTGCGATGCGCCGGTAGCGTCCGTCGAGGGGGCCGAGGGCGACGGGCGGGTTGAGCGTGGCGAAGGAATTCATCGGGCTTCCTGTTCGATCCGGGTCGAGGCGGGACGTGCCCATTGTGTCATGCGCCGCGGCCGGGCGTCGCCCCTCCCGTTTGGGGACGGGCCCCAAACGGGAGGGGCGCTCAGCAGTACATCGAAGCGGTGATGATTGCGGCCGAACCGTATTCGCCACCGTAGATCGCGGCATGGACCATCACCATGTGGAGACGGTGCAGGGCGATGCGCTCCTGCCAGCCATCGGCCAGATGCGAGACCTCGTCGTAGCCATCGTAGATGTCCTGGCTGAAGGGCGCGCCGAACACGGTGAGCTGGGCGAGGTCGGATTCGGCGTGGCCCCCGTGGCAGGCCGGGTCGATGAGCGTCACGCCGTCGTCGCTCCATACGAGATTGCCCGACCACAGGTCTCCGTGCAGAAGCGCCGCCTCCGACTCGACCATTTTCGGCTGGGGGACGTCGAACACGCCGTCGCGAAGGCGCTCGCACAGGGTCTCGATCACGTCGACGCCGTACGTCGGCATCGAACCGTTCTTGAGCGCCGCAGGAATGTACGGCAGAATCCGGTCTTCGGCATAGAACTCGCCCCAGGAACGCGAAGGCGAACCGGCCGGGACAAGCGCGAGCGGAGCCTGGCCCATCTTCCCGACCGCCGCCCCTTCGGGGGCCTGGCCGAATACCCTCTCGTCGGCGGGGCAGTGGGCGTGCGTCGCCGCAAGCCTGCGGCCGAACTCCCATGCCGCTTCCTTTGTCGGCTCGACGACGTTGATGAATTCCGTTTCGATGAGCGATTCCGTCGCCTGCACAACGGTGGCGACGCGGGCGCCGCCGCCGTCCGTTTCGGCTTCCTTGAGGGCGCGAAGACCGGCGGCTTCAAAGGCGATCGAGTCGGCATGGCCGTGTTTGGTGAAGGTCCTCATCATTCTTCCTGACTATGCGCGGGCGCTCGCTCGCCGGCACCCTGTTTTGTTTTCAACCGCCTATTTTACGGGAGGCGACGGCGACAGGTGGAACATTGAATCAATTCGGGGACGGGGCGGTTTTCGCTCAAACGAACAAGAACGACCCCCTCCCCGATTCGTACAGGCGGAGGTCAGGCCACGAAAGCCCCAAGCGCGCGAAGCAGACGGTCGGTCCCCGAACGCTCGCCGACGGAAACCCGCACGCCTTCGTCGCCAAAACGCCGGACCCTCAGCTTCTGCGCCTCGCACAGCTCGGCGAAGCGCGCCGAATCGCCGCCCGTCGCAAACCACACGAAATTCGCCTGCGACGCCGGAATCTCCACCCCCAGCGTCGCCACGCCACGAGCCAGGCGCTCCCGCTCCGCCACGATCCACTCGACGTTCCGGCGCACCTGAACCCGGGAGGCCAAGGCCGCACGGGCCGCGGCCTGGGCCAGGGAATTGACCCCGAAGGGAGTCATGATCGCATTGAGCGGACCAGCAAGCTCCGGCGAACACAACGCATAGCCGACCCGAAGGCCCGCAAGTCCGTAGGCCTTCGAAAAGGTCCGCAGCACGACAAGATTCGGATGCGCCTCAAGAAGCTCGCGCGAACGCACCGCGTCGTCCATCCGCACGAAATCGATGTACGCCTCGTCAAGGAGCACCGGAACCGAAACCGGAACCTGCTCGAGGAAACCCGCAACCTCCGCATGCGCGAGGGCAACGCCCGTCGGATTGTTCGGAGAACACAGAATCACCGCCGCCGTGTCGGGACCGACCGCAGCCGCCATCGCAGGAAGGTCGTGGGCGCCCGAACCGGCGAGCGGAACCTGCACCGACACCCCGCCGGCGGCCTGAACCGCAATCGGATACGCCTCGAAAGACCTCCACGGGTACACGACCTCGCGTCGCAGACCCGCCGCGCTGCCGAACCGCGCGTCCGCCACGCCCTCGCAAACGCCGCCGCTCGCCCCATCGGCGCGCAACCGAGCGTCGCCCGTGCCGCCAGTCCCGCCCGAAGGCGAACCTACAACAGCATGCAGCACCTTCTCGATGATCGCCGTCGACCCGTTGCCCACAACGATCCCCGCCGCATCCCACCCGTGGAACGCCGCAATGTCCGCAACAAGCCTGCGCGCGGCCATGTCCGGGTACCGGTTCGCCGAACCCGAGACGGACGCAATCGCCGCCTGCACCTGCTTGAGCGGAGGGAACGGGTTCTCGTTCGAGGCGACCTTCACGACCTCCGGGTCGCTTACCACCCCGCCCGGCACGTAGGCCGGAAGGGAAAGAACCTCCGGGCGGAACCACTGCGCGGCATCGGTCATGCGTATCTCCTAGCTTGTCGAGAAGGCGAATCGCGGGGCGTCGCCCTAGAACATCTCGATGGCGTTTCGGTCGAGGCGGAAGCCGTTGCCGGTCTTTTCGTGCCAGCATTCCACGCCCTCCTTGTTCACCGTGCAGGCGAAGCCCGAACGGGCAACGGTCGTGCCGTAGGAGACCGTCGTGCCCGAGGAGGACTGGGGGGTGCAGCTTTGCGAATTCGTGCCGTCGGCGTTCAGCGTGTACGTGGCAGGCTGGCCCTGGCACTCGTCGGATTTGAAGGCGTACGTGTAAATCGTGCAGGACAGCGCCTCGTCGTCCGCCTCGCACCTGATGTTGCGGGTCGGATTGGAGAAGGCGGCGACGTCGATCGCGTCTTCGGGAGCCGGGCTCTTGTCGGCGCCGATGTAGGCGAGCGTCGTCTCGACGAGGGCCTTGAGGCCGTCAGGCGTCGAATCGGCGCGCAGGCGGCTCGCGAAATTGTCGGGATAGCTGCCGCCGCACTTGCGGGGAAGCTCCGAAAGCCGCTTGTCGACCACGGCCTTGTCGGCGTCCCACGTGCCTTCCTGCTCGGCGAGCCGCGCGAGGGCAAGAATCGCGTCGGCGTCGGCGTCGGGCTTGCAGGTCGTCGTGTTCATGAGGTTCGCGACCTTCTCGCGCGCCTGCTCGATCGTGTTGTCGCCGGCCTCTTCCGAGGGATCCTCGGAGGATTCCGCCTCGTTGTCCTCCTCGGCCTCCTTCTGGATTTCGGAGGCCGCCGCGCTTGCCGATTCCTTCGCGGCGACGGAGGTGGCGGCGCGCTGGCCCGTGGCGATCATCGTGTAGAAGACGATGCCCATGAGAACAAGAACGAGGGCGGCGACGAATCCGAGGATCCACAAGACCGTGCGCGAACTCGTGTGGGTGGTGCTTGCGATTCGGTCGGCGACCTCCCGAATCGGGCGGGTTTCGCTCGCATAGGACGCCTCGTCGTCGAAGACCCCTCTGAAATCGCTATCGGGTGAAGTCACTCGGTTTCCCTTTCCTCCGCGACAATGTCGGCGAGTCTCGCGAGCGCGGACCGCCAGAATGCCTTTGTTTCCGCCAGCGCGTCCTCCTTGGGCACGCCGGAGTGGGTGATGGTGGCCCGGGTTCGCCCGGGATTGCCTGGCGTGGCCTCGCGCAGGGCGATGGTGACACGCGAGCCGTCCGCAAGCTGGGAAATCAGCGAGGTTTCCGACGGGCGCGAACACTCCTCAAGTTCGACGTCGAGCCAGGAACGGCGTTCGTCCTCGTCGTCGACGAGAAGCCATGCGACATCAAGCGGCGCGTCGAGGGTTTTCGTGACGCGCGCGTTGAAGCTCGGGCCGGAAGCGGCGTCGAGGCCGCGGGCGCGTTCGTAGGCTTTGGCGACGGCCGAAGCCCACCATTCGTCGTTCTTCCGCTTTCCCGCGAGGTAGCGCATGATTCGCCAGTGAGGCCAGTCCTCGGCGCCGGCCTTGTCGAGGATGTCGAACCATTCGTCGAAGGAGCGGCCTGTCGTGGCGATGAGACGCCGGGACATGGAGAGTTCCGGGGATGTCCTCTTCGACGTCGCTTCGGCGCGCGCTGCGCGATACTGGCCTGACATTGCCGCCTCCTTCCCTGTTCGTTCAGGGGTTTCAGTCTACGCCGAAGGCGAGGGGCGCGACAACGCCAGGTTGCATTTCGGGCAGGGTGTCGCCTGGCGGATGCGCCTTGGCGTGCGGGTATGGGCGGCGGCGTGGGTGCGGGGCGACGGGGCGGCTACGGGAGCAGTCCGGTTCCTCGGGCTTCGGATTCCCACGTCGCCACGTGTTCTGCCGAATGCAGCACGACGGAAACCTCCCGGACCGACGCTGCCGCGGGCGCAACCGCCGCGATGGCCCGGCATGCCGCGCGGGCGCATCGGCCCATCGGCCAGCCGTACGCGCCGGTGCCGATTGCGGGAAAGGCGACGGAGCGCATTCCCGTGCCCGCCGCGAGGAGGAGGGAGTTCGAGAAGCAGCTGGCGAGGTCTTCCGGGTCGGTCTGGCCTCGGTGACGGTTCGGGCCGACGGTGTGGATGACCCATCGGGCCGGCAGGTCGAAGCCCGGCGTGGCGACGGCCCGGCCGATCGGCAGGCCCGAGGGCAGGGCGGACAGGCGCAGGGCCTGGCAGGCTTCGAGCAGGCGGGGGCCGGCGGCGCGGTGGATGGCGCCGTCGACGCCTGCGCCGCCGAGCAGGGTCGAATTGGCGGCGTTGACGATTGCGTCGGCCTTCATGGTCGTGATGTCGCCGGTGATGATGCGAAAGTCCATGCCCCCCACTCTATCAATGGGGTCGGACCCCTTTGAGCGTATCAATGGGGTCAGACCCCTTTGATACGCCCCAGGGCCGTTCCGCCATGCGGCGCAGGCCGACGGAACCGGGAGGCTTGCGGTAGGATTCGCGTATCGACGCTCCCGCGCCTCACCCGCAAGGAGGGGTCCCATGAACATGCCCGATCGCGCCGTCTGCGCCCTCGTCTTCAATCCCGCCCCCGAGGCGGGGGCAACCCTCGTGCGTGCCCTCAGGGAACGCGGGGCGCGCGCATCGCGCGCGGCGACGTGGCCGGAAGCCGTGATTCTCGCATGGCGCGAGCGCCCCGTCGTCGTGACCGTGCCCGCCTCGTGCTCCGACGCCTTCGCTACGAGGCTTCTTGCCGAGGTGCGGCGCGCCCTTCCCGGCGTCGTCTTTGTGCGGACGGGAGCCGACCGCGTCGAACTCGACTCGGCTGCGGCCAGCATGGGCTTTCGCGGTTCGTGCGAGGCGGGCGCGCCTGCGGGGGCCGTGGCGCAGGTCGTTCTCGGCGCGGGGGCGGGGGAGCGGCTTGCGGCGAGGAAATGCGGCGACGTCGTTCGGCTTGCCGTTCCTGCGCGGGAACTGAGCATGCGCGAACGCCAGATTCTCGAGCTGGTTTGCGGCGGGATGGGCAACCGCGAAATCGCCAGGCGGCTGTATCTTGCGGAGACGACCGTCAAGTGGCACTTGCAGGCCATCGGGCGGGCCCTCGGGGTGAGCGGCCGGGTTTCGATTGCGCTTGAGGCGGTGCGGCTCGGCGTCGTGCGGCTGTGAACACGAATCCTTGCGGGGTATCGCAAGAACCTCGCGCCGCAGGCGCGCTGCCTGTAGGGTGGGAAAAGCATGAGAGGAGCGCAGGATGCCGAAGATTACCGCGCCGACAGTGCGCGAGCATCGCGACATGGTCAAGAGGCGTCTGATCGAGGCGACGGAGCAGATACTTCGCGAGAAGGGACCCGAGGGCCTGTCGGCGGGTGTCGTCGCCAAACAGGCCGGCATTGCGCGCAACTCGATTTACCGGTACGTCGATTCCGTCGACGACCTCAAGATGCTCGCCCTCGAATCCTTCGTGCCGCGCTGGCACGCGGCGATTTTTTCGCAGGTCGACGCCGAAGCCGACCCTGCCGACCGGCTTGTGGCCTTCGCGACGGCGTCGCTCAACGAGACCCGGAACCGCTCGCATTCCTCGCTTGTGGCCATGATGCGGATGAGCACGGGCAAGCCCGGAAAGTCGGTCGAGCGGGAGAACGCGAAGGGGAGCGTCGATTCGGTTCACGAGGTCATCGACACCTTCCTTGCCTCCCAGTTCGCCGAAATCGGCGCGGAGAATCCGCATCTGTGGGGCGCCTTCGCGCGCGCCCTCATTTTCGAGGCCTTCAAGGCGGGGGAGACGGGGGAGAGCTTCGAGACCGTTGCCGAGCAGCTTGGGCTCGCAGTGGCGACGCTGGCCGAGAAGGTTCGCACCGTTGCGCGCGGAGAGGCGCCTGCCGGCGATAGCGCCTTCCTTGCGGGCCGTGCCGAGGAAAATCCGGAAGATTTTCCGCAGGCCTGAACCTCGCATCGGACCGGAACGGGCGGGGCCTGCGCCGCGCCATGCGCGGGGCCGGGAGCCGGAGCTAGGGCACGATCGGGAGCGAGCCGCGCGCGAATCCTCCGTTGGCGGATTGTTCGGACTGCGAGGCCTGCGTGGCCTGTGCGGTCCGCGTCGCGATTCCGTCCGGGCCTGCGGCCGCGCGCCGCTCGATTTCCGCGGCAATCTTCGGGGCGGCTGCCTGTGCGAGCGAGCGGGCGTCGCCGGCGGCGCCCGTGAGAACGACGAGGCCCATCTTGTCGATCGAGCGGGCGATTCCGGGGCCGAGATGGGCCGCCGCAACGGCGTCGGCCTCCTGTTCGCGCAGAAACCTGACGATTCGGGCATGGTGGGCCCCGTGGGTGCCTGCGTCGTGAAGCTCGTCCCAGCGCACGAGATGGGTGGAGAAACCGGCGAGCCTGTGCAGCGGATCGGTTTCGGCAATGGCGACGTAGCGCGCCCTGCCCCAGCGCGGATCGACGTTTCCGTCGGCGTCGACGGGAATTGCAATCTTCATGCCATCCAGACTACCTGCGGGGCGTCAGGCGAACGCAAGGATGCCTCGGAGGTTTCGCGCGCAGCCGAGTCGATTGCGCGACGAGGAAGGGCCGGGCGCGCCCTGTTCCGTTGAGGCCTGTCCCTAATCTGGAGGTTTCTCTGGATTGGGGACGGGCCCCGTTCGGGAGGTTTCTCCGTTTTGGGGCCTGTCCCCGAACGGGAGGAATCTCCGTGCCCTTTGGGAGCCTGGCCGAATTCGCGCGGCCCGGCAGGACAGTAGACTCGGGTCATGTCGACCCTCGCCCAGCTTCTTGCCGCCCCGCCCGACCTCCCCGTCGCCCGGCGCCTCGACGAACTCGCCGCAGCCGCCAGCGCGAACCCCGCCATCGTCGTCTCCGCCCCGCCCGGCACCGGCAAGACCACGCTCGTTCCGCCCGTCGTCGCCGAAAGCCTGCGCGCCGACAACCCCGACGCTCCCCGCGTGCTCGTCACCCAGCCCCGCCGCGTCGCCGCCCACGCCGCCGCCTCCCGCATCGCCTCGCTGCTCGGCGAACATCCGGGCGAAACCGTCGGCTACGCCGTGCGCGGCGAGCGCCGTGTCGGCCCCGGCACCGTCATCGAAATGCTCACCCCCGGCATCCTCGTGCGCCGCCTCCAGCGCGACCCCGAACTGCCCGGCGTCGGCGCCATCGTCTTCGACGAAGTGCACGAACGCCACCTCGACTCCGACCTCGCCCTCGCCTTCGCCCTCGACGCGCGCGCCACGCTGCGCGAAGACCTCCGCCTCGTCGCCATGTCCGCCACCGTCGCCACGGACACCTTCGCCCGCCTCCTCGACGCGAAAATCGTCGAAATCCCGGGCGACATCCACCCCGTCGCCGAGCATTGCCGGCAGCCGCCACGCGGAGCCGAACCCCTCGGCGCCCTCGGGCCTGCGGGCACGACGGGCGTGCGCCGCGAATTCCTCGCGCACGTGGCAAGCGTCGTACGCGAAGCGGCAGGCCGGGCACGCGGCGACGTGCTCGTCTTTCTCCCCGGAATGCGCGAAATCGACGAGGTTGCGCGCCGCCTGGCCGGCCTCGGCCTGCCGGTCGAGCGCCTGCACGGCTCGATGGGCCTGGCCGAACAGAACCGCATGCTCTCGGGCGGCGCGGCAGAGGCGACGCGGGAAGCGGGCGGCGCGACGCAGACAGGGGCCTGCCGCGTCGTCCTCGCCACGGCGCTCGCCGAATCCTCGCTGACCGTTCCGGGAGTGCGCTGCGTCGTCGACGCCGGGCTCTCGCGCGAATCGCGCGCGGACTGGGGCCGCGGCGTCAGCGGCCTCGTGACGGTCCTCGCCTCGCGAGCCTCGGCCATCCAGCGCGCCGGACGCGCCGGCCGCGAAGGCCCCGGCGAGGCGTACAGGTGCATGTCGGAAACGACGTGGGCGCGCCTGGCCGAGCATTCCGAACCCGAAATCCGCACCGCCGATCTCGCCGACTTCGCGCTCCAGGCCGCCGTCTGGGGCGCGCCCGGAGGCGAAGGGCTCGCGCTCGCGGACATGCCCCCGACGCCCGCGATCGAGGCCGCGCACGCCGTGCTCGAATCCCTCGGCGCCCTCGAAAGAACCGGCGCCCTCGAAAGCGCTGGCGCCCCGGGCGGGGAAGCCGATGCGCCGGGCGCTTCCCGGACGGTCACGCCGCTGGGGCGCGAACTCGCCACGCTGCCTGTTGGCGCGCGCATCGGACGGGCCCTCGTCGAATCGGCACCCGTCATCGGGGCGCGGCGCGCGGCCGGCATTTGCGCGACGCTCGACCTCGACGTGCGTCCTCCCGGCGCAGACCTTGCCCGGCTGCGTCCGCACGATGCCGACGCGGCATCCGGCGGGCGTCGCATGCAGACGGCCGCGCGGCTCGAACGCCTGGCGCGCAGATTCGAGAAGAACAGTCCGGGCGGAACGGGCGGCGGCGACGCGAACGGCCCGGCTCCTGCGCGGCGGCCCGACGCAGGGTCGGGGCAAACCGGCCGTCTGGCCCGGGACGACGCCGTCGCGCTTGTCGTCGCTCTCGCCTACCCCGAGCGCCTGGCGAAGGCGCGCGCCAAGGATTCGCGCCGCTATCTGCTGGCTTCCGGGGTCGGGGCGACGCTGCCCGAAAACTCGCCGCTTATCGGCCAGCCGTGGCTCGCCGTGGCCCAGTTGGACCAGGGCGCAGGCCGGGCCGATGCGCTGATTCGCGCCGCCGTGCCGATTGCCGAGGACGATGCGCTCGCGGCGGGCGCGGCGATGCTGGCGAGCGCCGAAAGCGCGGAGCTTGTGCGCGGGCGGCTGCGGGCCGTTCAGGTGCGCCGGCTGGGCGCGATCGAGCTTGGGCGGCGCGAGGTCGGAACGCCGGATCCGGAAGCGGCCGCCGAGTGGGTCCGTGGCGCGCTGGCCGACGGCCGGCTCGCCTTCGAATGGTCGGAGGGCGCTGCGGCCTTGCGCGAACGGCTCGCTTTCCTGCGCGAGACCTTGGGCGGGCCGTGGCCGGACGTGTCCGACGGGCCGCTCGCGGCGCGCGTGGAGGAATGGGCCGGGCCGGAGCTGGCGGCCTTCGCGCGCGGGGGCGTGCTTGCGCCGGTGGGTTCCGGGCAGCTCGAACGGATTTTCCCGTGGCCGGAGGCGGCCCGGCTCGGCGAGCTCGCGCCCGAGCGCATCGAGGTTCCGGCGGGCGGTACGGCGCGCGTCGACTATTCGGGCGGGCGGCCGATCGTGCGCATGCGCGTGCAGGAGGCATTCGGGTGGAAGGCGACGCCGCGCATTGCGGGCGGGCGCGTGCCGATCGTGCTCGAACTGCTCTCCCCGGCGCGCCGCCCGGTTGCGGTGACCGACGATTTGGCGAGCTTCTGGGCCGGGCCGTACGTGCAGGTGAGAGCCGAAATGCGTGGGCGTTATCCTCGCCATCCGTGGCCCGAGGATCCGGCGAACGCGGAGCCGACCCGGCGGGCGAAGCCGCGGAGGTGACACGGCGGGCCAATGGCGCGACCTTGCCAAAATGCGCATGTGGGGGTGCCGGATGCTGTTCGGGGACGGGGCGATGTTCGTTTAAACGGGCGGAGACGGCCCCGTCCCTCCTCGTTACCTTATTGAGGAGCCCTGATTCCTAGTTCTTGTTCCTTGATTCTTGGGATGATGGGTTTGTTGGCTGGACGGTTCCGGCATGATTGTTTGCCCCTGTCATTGAT
>CACYEE010000027.1 GCA_902773415.1 uncultured Actinomyces sp. | reverse complement strand
TCGATTTCGGCGATCGTGACGCCGGCACCGTCGATTCCGGCCTCGTGGGCAGCGGCGACTCCCGTCTCGGTCACGTACCACAGGCCGCTGCCGTCGTCGGCCCGTGCGGGGGCCGGGGCCGCGGCCGTCCCGGCGACGGCGAGGGCCAGGGCGAGGCGGGCGGCTGCGACGCGCGCACGGCGGGACGTCCTGCGCCGGGACGTGCCGCCCGGCATGCCGCTTCCGTCGGCGCGAGCCATGCGTCCGTGTTCGGCGTCGCACCGCGCCTTCGCACTCGCCATTGCCGTCCCCCGCTCCTCGCCTAGGCGATCGACGTGGTCGGCAGGGCCGTCGGCGGATTGTCGTTGCGCGCGATCAGGGTCGAGGAGGCCTGAACGACGGGACGCACCGTAATCTGGTCGATGTTCACGTGCGGGGGGCGGGATATTGCCCAGGCGACGCAGTCGGCGATGTCCTCGGCCATCAGCGGCTCGTCGACGCCCTGGTAGACCTTCTGGGCCGCCTCGACCGAACCGAGCCTGTTCTTTGAAAACTCTTCCGTCTTGACAAGCCCGGGGCAGATTTCGACGACGCGCACCGGCTCGCCGACAAGCTCCATCCTCAGGGTTCTCGCAAGCATGAACTCGCCGTGCTTCGCCGCCGTATATCCGCCGCCGCCGGGATAGGTTTCGTGGGCGGCCACCGAGGTGATGAACACGATCGTGCCGCCGCGTTCGCGCAGGCCGGCCAGGAGGCCGCGGGTGATGCGGAGGGTGCCGAGCACGTTGCGCTCGTACATCGTCAGCCAGTCTTCCGTTTTCGCTTCGGCGATCGGGTCGAGGCCGACAGCGCCGCCGGCGCTGTTGACGAGGCCCGTGATGGGGCCGCCGATTTCCGCCTCGCCGATGATGCGGGCAACGTCCTCGTCGCGAGTGATGTCCCCGGCAACCCAGTCGCAGCCGGTTTCCTCGGCGAGCCGCGCCAGGCGTTCGCCGCGACGCGCGGTGGCCACGACCTCGTAGCCATCGGCCATCAGGTGACGGACGGTCGCCTCTCCGATTCCGGTCGAGGCTCCGGTGACGATGATTCTTCCTTTGGACATGGGCAACTCCTTGCTTGGGGAGGCTGTTTCGCCTCGGCGTTCCGGGCTTCCCCCATTATCCCCTACGCGGGCGGATGCCGGGGCGCTCCCCGCCGGAACCCGCGGCGCGAGAGGCCTGGGATTCCAATCTGCGCGGCGGGACGCGCCGGAGCCTTCTTTTCTCGTAGCATGGGCATCAGCAATCGGTTCGACGCATCGGGAGGCATCATGCTGGGATTCATCGGAGCAGGAAACATGGGCGGGGCGATTCTGCGCGGCGTCCTGCGCGCCGGGCTCCACGCGCCGGAAGACATCGTCTTTTCCGCGGGCACGCCGGAAGAAGCCGGTGCCGTCGCCGAGGCAACCGGGGCCCGCGCCGTCGCCGCGAACGTCGACGTGGTCCGCGAGGCGGGTCCGGGCTCAGTCGTCGTGCTCGCCGTCAAGCCGCATGTCGTGCCCGCGGTCCTCGCCGAAATCGCGCAAGCCGCCGCCGAGGAGGGCACGGTGCTCGTCTCCGTCGCCGCAGGAACCTCCCTCGAAAAGCTCGGCGCTCCGCTCGCTTCCGCGCAGCCAATCGTTCGCACCATGCCGAACGTCGCCGCTTCCGTCGGCCAGTCGATGACGGCCATCTGCCCGAACGGGAACGTGAGCGAGGAGGATGTCGCCCGCGTCGAGGAGATTTTCGGTGCCCTCGGGCGCACGGTCCGCCTCGACGAGAAGGACTTTTCCGCCTATTCGGCGATTGCCGGCTGCTCGCCCGCTTTCACCTTCACCTACATCGATGCCCTTGCGCGCGGAGCCGTCCAGGCCGGAATCTCCAAGGCCGACGCGGTGGAAATCGCCGCGCAGGCGGTGCGCGGCGCGGCCGAGATGCTGCTTGGCGGCCTCGAAAACGGCGCGACGCCCGCGGGCCTCGCCGACGCCGTGCAGTCTCCGGGCGGAACGACCGTCGCCGGCGTCGTCGCGATGGAGGACGCGGGCTTCTCCGCCTCGGTCGTGCGCGCCGTGCAGGCCGCAATCGCGCGCGACAAGGAGCTTGGAGCCTGACCCATGCGAGAAGGCGCTCTCTGGCAAAGGTGCGTGGAGCTGGCCTCGGCGGGGTCGGCACGTTGCTTCGGGTTCCGCCCTGGCTGTTTGTGCAGGCGAGAATGCCGGGGTGAGGAAAGGGGACAGCGACGAGCGGAAGGTCCGCGCGGGCTTGTTCGCGCGAGACCGGAGCGAGGAAGCTGCGAGAGGGAGCGAAGCGAGCGAACACGGTCCCCAAGCGTCGCAAAGGGGACTGTCCCCCAACCCGACACCGGTCCGTTCCCTTTTCTCGCCCCGACTTCGCAGACAGGAAAGCAATGCCAGTGGAGATTTCCGAGGATCGCTTCGAAGAACTCGTCAACGAGGTGTTCGACACCATCCCCCAGGATGTGCTCGACCGCCTCTCCAACATCGTTTTCCAGATCGAGGATCGTCCCGAGGACGGCAGCCTCGACCTGCTCGGCGAATACATCGGGGTGGCGCTGACCGACCGGGGAGACTACGGTTTCGGGGACCTTCCCGACCGCATCGTGCTCTACCGCGAGGCCCTGTGCGATTTCTGCGAGGACGAAGACCATCTCGCCGAGGAAATCGAAGTGACCCTCATGCACGAAATCGCCCACTATTTCGGCATGGAAGAAGACCGCATCCACGACCTCGGCTGGGGCTGACTCGCCACTCGTGCCGCAAAAGGGGACTGTCCCCTTTTGCGGCATCCGGGCCGGGCTACCTGAAGACGACCGCCTTGTAGATGAAAAAGTTCCAGGTGGCGATGGCGACCTGCGTGACGAGCTTGGCAATCGTGGAGGGAATGCCCAGGGCGATCATCGCGCCGATGGCCCACGTGGACAGGGCGAGGTTCGCGGCGAACAGAAGGAGGTACAGGACGAGCGACCGCAGCGGGTTCGACGTCGACCTGAACGTGACCGACCGGTTCATGAGAAAGTTGTAGACCGTGGCGATCACGACCGCCACGATGTTCGCCGGAGCGACGGCGAGGCCGGCCAGCGAGTAGAGGCCTTGGAAAATCGCGAGTTCGAGCAGGGCCGAGGAGCCGCCGACGAAGAGGTACCACAGGCCCTGCCTGGCCGTCGAGTTTTCTGCCGCTGGTGTGTCCGCCATTGTCGCCTTCCGTCCGTCTCGCGCCGCTGCGGGCATTCGTGCAACGCGGGCGCGCGGGGCCTGCGCGGCCCGAATCTTCAGTCTTCCCAGGTGAGGATGCCTTCGACGCCGCGGATGACGACCGCCGGGCAGTCCTCGTCGCGGTTCATGGCGAGGCCGCCGATGCCCGCGAGCGCATCCACGATAGCTTCGCCGCGGGGCGTCGCAAGGGCGATTCCGGCCGAACCGAGCGCAATGTCACGCCTGCCGCGCCCGCGCTTGCGTTCGCGTTCGGAGCCGGTGACGATCACGCCGGGGCGGAAGCCGAACCGGGCGGCGAGTCCGCGCCGAATCTGCGCCGCGGCGTCTTCGGGCCTGTCGGGGCGGTAGAGGGCGAGCTTGACGGGCACGGCACGGAACATGAGGAGGTTCTTCGCGTCGAAGTCCTCGAAACGTTCGGCCTCGACTTCCTCGCGCCGCGTGTAGCGGCCCTGGGACTTGGCGACGATCTTTCCGGCAACAACGACAACCTCGGCGCCTTCCAGGCCGCGCGAGCCGTCGGGCCATGCCAGCGCCGCGAGTGCGGGGGCGAGGACGGCGGCGACGTCGTCGCCCTTGGCCAGATTCGGAATCGAAGGGACGGGAAGCACGGTGTACATGGTGTCCATTGTGCCACGAGTGCGCCGCCGCCTCTCCGCGCACCGCAGGGCTGGGCTCCGTCAGGCCGAGGCGTGGGAAGGGACAGAACCGCGGCCCGTCAGGCCGAGGCCAGGGAGCCAATGGCCTTGAGGTCGGCCAGGAACCTTGTCGGCTGAGCCGAGAGCGGGAAGTTGCGTTCGTCCCTGGCGGCGAAGAGCTCGCCGGGCTCGTCGGCCGCGAGCGCCGCAAAATCCTCCTCCAGGTTGGCCTGCGGCTCGCCGGGTTCGTTGAACAGCTCGAAGGTGCGCCCCGCCGCGGCTTCGCTTTCGATGCCGGCCAGGAGCACCCGGGCGATGTCGGCGCGGGCGATGCCGGGCTGGCCGGTGCGCGCGTCGCCCTGGAGCATCTGGATGCGCTTCTCCCCCGCCCCGTTGCAGTCGAACCAGCCCGGGCGCACGATGACGTAGGGCTTGCCCGAGGCGCGCACGAGCATCTCGGAGCGGCGCTTCCAGTCGCAGGCCTGGCTGGAGCGGTTGTACCCCGAATCGTGATGGGTGACGTTCATCAGGGTCATGAGGCCGATGCGCGCCTTGCGCCCGCCGAGGGCCTTGAGGATGGAGGCGACGAAGCCGTAGTCGACGCGCTCCATGTCCGCGGCAGAGCCGTTGGAGCCGTGGGTGAAGACGACAGCGTCGACCCCCTCGACGGCCTTCGCGGCGACGGCCGGGTCGTTGACGTCTCCGGCGATGAACTCAACCTCCGCGCCTGGCCGGGCCTTGGCGCTGCGGGCCGTGCGTGTGACGACACGCACCTCGTGTCCGGCCGCGAGCGCCTGGGCGGCGACGTGGCTTCCGATGCTTCCGGTTCCTCCGATGAGCAGAATTCGCATTGGGTCTTTCCTTTCCGAGCCGTCTCCATTCACGGTTTCGCGGCCTCGCACGGGGCGCAGGCCGCCGAGTCTTACCATTGGCCGGAGGAGATGGCCTCGATAAACCATTCGTTGAAGTCAGGGTCCTCATGGTTGGCGATGAGGGGCTTGTTGGCGTCGAGCGTCCCGATGGCGGCGAGGTCTTCGGCGTCGAGCTCGAAGTCGAAGATGGCGAGGTTCTCCTCCATGCGCTCGCGACGCACGGATTTCGGGATCGCGACGACGCCTCGCTGGACGAGGTAGCGCAGGCCCGCCTGGGCGGCGGTCTTGCCGTGCTTGGCACCGGCCGCGGCAAGCACGGGGTTGGCGAAGAAGCCGTTGGCGCCTTCGGCAAGCGGTCCCCAGGACATGTGGGCGACGCCGAGCCTGTCCATGACCTCCCGTGCCGGGCGCTGCTGCCAGAAGGCGTGCGTCTCGATCTGGTTCACTGCCGGGACGACGTCGGCGAAGGCCGCGATGTCCATCAGGCGGCTGGGCGAGAAGTTCGAGACGCCGATGGCGCGAATCTTGCCCTCGGCGTAGGCCTGCTCAAGGGCCCTGTAGCCGTTGTAATAGTCGGAGTAGGGCTGGTGGATGAGCATGAGGTCGACGTAGTCGAGGCCGAGGCGCTCAAGGGAAGCGTCGATGGATGCGGCCGCTTCGGCACCCTTGAAGTTGGAGACCCACATCTTCGTGACGACGAAGATGTCCTCGCGGGCGAGGCCCGAGGAAGCGAGGGCCTTGCCGACGCCTTCTTCGTTGCCGTAGGCCTGGGCGGTGTCGATCATGCGGTAGCCGGCTTCCAGGGCGTTGGCGACGCAGGCTTCCGCCTTGGCGGGCTCGACCTGGAAGACGCCGTAGCCGAGGAGCGGCATGTCGACGCCGTTGTTCAGTGCGATGTTCGGGATTGCAGTGTTTGCGTTCATGGCTTCATGCTCGCATCCCTCTTGGCCTGACGAACAATGCCAATGCAGCTTTCGCCATGCACTTTCCGCATGCTACGGATAGGCTGGAGGCATGCAGATCGAGCAGCTTCGCCAATTCGTGACCGTCGCCGAGATCGGGGTCGTCTCCCACGCGGCCGACGAGCTCGACATGTCCCAGCCAGCGCTTTCGCGCTCCCTGCGGCGCCTCGAGGCCGAGCTCGGCCATGCGCTCTTCGACCGCACGAAGAACTCGGTGGCCCTCAACGGGGCCGGCCGCCTGGCCCTCGGGCACGCCCGCGAGATTCTGCTCAGCGCCGACCGCCTGAAGGACGAGCTGGCCCGGCTCGATGCCGCCGAACAGACCATCTCGATCGGGACCTGTGCGCCCGCTCCGCTGTGGATGCTCACCTCGTGGATCGTCCAGGCCATGCCGGGTACGCCGATTTCGGCCGAGACCCTCGAAGCGCAAGCCCTTGAGCGGCGTTTCCTCAACGGCAGCCTCGACTTCGCCATTACCCTTCGCCCCATCCACATGCCCGGAGTCTTCTCGAAGGCGATAATGACCGAGCATCTGTTCGTCTGGGCACCGGCCGCCCATCCGCTTGCCGAACACGCATCGGTGAGCTTCGCCGATCTTGCCGGCGAGACCTTCCTTCTCGCGGCGGAGATCGGCTCGTGGAACCACGTGCAGGATACGATCGACGCCGAATTCATCGTCCAGCCCAATCGCGAGATCTTCACCCAGATGGTTCGCTCCTCGACATATCTGGCCTTCACGACCGACGCCGTCGCCTTCATGCGCGACCCTTCGGCCGGGCGCGTCGCCGTGCCGATCACGGACCCCTCGGCCTACGCGACCTTCTATCTGACCATGCGAACGCCGAATGCTCGCCATGAGGAGCTGGCCAAGGACCTTCGTCGGCGCCTTGCCTGAGACGGACCGCAAGGGCGGAGCCGACCGCGAACGAAGAAGGCCAGCCGCTTGACGCCCTGACGCGGCGCTGCCGCCGAACCCGGCCTCCGGCATGGCGTGTATCAAAAGCGCCTGGCACACGTGATGCGCCGCGCCATGCCCCCGGCAAAATGAGGGCTAGGCAACCGCACCGCGCCGCCACCTGCCACACCCGCCGTGGAAGAATGACGGCATGACGAACACGAAGAACTCCGAACTCCTTGGGAGCGCGTCGGTACCGGACCGCGCGAACCTTGAAGGCCTCGAAGAGCGCTGGGGCGAGCGTTGGGAAGCCGACGGCACCTATCGTTTCGACCGTTCCGCCTCCCGCGAAGGCGTCTACTCGATTGACACTCCCCCGCCCACGGTTTCCGGCTCGCTGCATATCGGCCACGTGTTCTCCTACACGCATACCGACACGATTGCCCGCTACAAGCGCATGCGCGGCATGAGCGTGTTCTACCCGATGGGCTGGGATGACAACGGCCTGCCTACCGAGCGCCGCGTGCAGAACTACTACGGCGTGCGCTGCGATCCGTCGCTGCCCTACGAGCCGGATTTCGTGCCGCCGCATGACGGCGGCGACGGCAAGTCGATCAAGTACGCGGATCAGAAGCCGATTTCGCGCCGCAACTTCATCGAGCTGTGCTGGAAGCTCACGGAGGACGACGAGCGCCAGTTCGAGAACCTGTGGCGCCGCCTCGGCCTGTCGGTGGATTGGAACGAACGCTACCAGACGATTGGCGCGAAGGCGCAGAAGGTTGCCCAGGCTGCCTTCATCCGCAACATTCAGCGCGGCGAGGCCTACCAGGCGCAGGCTCCGGGCCTGTGGGACATCACCTTCCAGACGGCCGTGGCCCAGGCCGAGCTTGAGGCCCGCGAGTACCCGGGCGCCTATCATTCGCTGGCCTTCCACGGCGAGGGCGAAGATATCGTGATTGAAACGACGCGCCCCGAGCTGCTGCCGGCCTGCGTGGCGCTCATCGCCCACCCGGACGACGAGCGCTACCGGAAGTACTTCGGTTCTACCGTGAAGTCCCCGATGTTCGACGTCGAGGTGCCGGTGGTGGCCCACCCGCAGGCCGAAATGGACAAGGGTTCGGGCATCGCCATGTGCTGTACTTTCGGCGATCTTGTGGACGTGCAGTGGTGGCGCGAGCTTGGCTTGCCGATGCGCGTGGTGCTCGGCAAGGACGGCCGCATCCTGCGCGAGACCCCCGAATGGATCGAGTCCGAGCGCGGGCGCGCCATGTACGCCGAGATGGCC
>CACYEE010000026.1 GCA_902773415.1 uncultured Actinomyces sp. | reverse complement strand
GACCAGACGGTCTACGTTCCGGCCCTCGGCACCATCGCCACCGATGCCCTCACGAAGGACCACATCGCCAACGGCGAAGGCGCAATGACGGTCAACGACGTCGTGGCCTACGAAGGCCTCGAACCGAACGCCGACTACACGCTCAAGGCCATCCTCGTCACCAAGTCCTCCCAGACGGTCGTCGGCACCGCCGAGGCCAAGGTCAAGGCCGACGAGACCGGCAAGGGCACGCAGATCGTGACCTTCGACATCCCCGACGCCTCCGCCCTCAAGGGCGAGACGGTCGTAGCCTTCGAGTACATGTTCGAGGGCGACGCCAACGGCGTGGACCTCGCGAACGAAGAGGGGCGCACGGCCGCCTCCGAGCGCGAGGACTACGTTGGCGAGCACGCCGACATCAACGACGCCGCCCAGTCCGTCCAGGTCCCCGAGGCCCGCACGAACGCCGCCGACGTCGCTGACGGGGACCAGAACGTTGCCGCCGCCAAGACCGCCGCCGTGGTCGACCGCGTCACCTACCGCAACCTCATCCCCGGCAAGACCTACACCGTCAACGGCAAGCTCGTCGACAAGGCCACCGGCAAGACCGTCTACGCCGAGGCATCGAAGACCTTCGAGGCACCGGCCGCCGACGGCGCGGTGGAGCTCGTCTTCACGGTGGACACCAGCGAACTCGCCGGAACCCGGATGGTCGCCTTCGAGGAAGTCGTCTACGAGGGCAAGGCCGTTGCCGTCCACGCCGACCTCAACGATGCCGCCCAGACCGTCACCGTCGAGAAGACCCCGAAGATCCGCACCGTCGCCACCGACGGCGAAACCGGCGAGAAGGTCGGAAACGCCGACGGCACCGTGACCGTCATCGACCGCGTCGACTACGTGAACCTCAAGCCGGGCGCGCACTACACGCTCAAGGGCAAGCTCGTCAGGAAGTCCGACGGCTCCGACATCCCCGGCGCGATCGCGGAAGTCGAGTTCGCGCCCGAGGCTGCCGACGGCTCGGTCAACATGACCTTCGGTCCGTTCGACGGAACCGCCCTTGCCGGCGACTCCGCCGTGGCCTACGAGTACCTCTCCGAGGGCGCGCTCGACGCCAACGCCGACGCCAAGCCCGGCGAAGGCAACGTCATCGCACGGCACGAGGACCTGGGCGACGCCGACCAGACCGTCACCTACCCGGCGGTTCGGACACTGGCCACCGAGGCCGAGACGGGCGCCAAGCTCGTCGAAGCCCGCGGGGAGGTCACGATTGCCGACACGGTCGTCTACTCGAACCTGGAGGCCGGCAAGACGTACACGATTTCTGGCCAGCTCATGAACAAGGCCACCGGCGAACCCATCGAGGGCGCCGTCGCCGCCACGACCTTCAAGGCGAAGGAAGCGAACGGCTCGGAGACTCTCGAATTCACCTTCAACGTCGAGGACCTCATCGGCGCAAGCTCCGGCCTTGGCAACGAGAATCCCGAACTCATCGGCGCGGCTGTCGCCTTCGAGAAGCTCTACGTTGGCGATGCCGCGGACGAAGCGAAGCTCGTTGGCCGGCACGAGGATCTGAACGACGCCGACCAGACCGTCGAGTTCCGGACCCAGAAGCGCGGCGTGTGGAACTTCCCGGTAGCGAAGCTCGACACGAAGGGCGCGGCGGTTGCCGGAGCGAAGCTCCACCTCGAGGATGCCTCCGGCGCGAAGGTCGCCGCGTGGGTCTCCGGCGAGGAGCCGTACATCGTGAGCGTTCCTGACAAGGATGCCGAGTACACGCTGGTCGAGGACGAGGCGCCGGCAGGATACAAGATTGCCGATCCTGTCAAGATTTCCGTCCAAGATGGCGTGGTCTTCATCGCGGACGAGCAGGTCGATACCGTGACGATGGTCGACGAGGAGGTTCCGGAGAATCCGGGCACGCCGACCCCGACGCCGTCGGAGAGCGCCGAACCGACGCCTGGTCCGACCCCGTCGGCGACTGGCGAACCGACGCCCGCCCCGACCGACGGCGTGACGCCGACGACCGACCCCGTGACGCCGCGCAATGACAGCGTGACGCCGGTGAGCAAGGCGGCGACGCCGACAGTCGAGTCGGATGTCCCGGTGGCGACTACCAGCCGGAGCACCACGACATCGCGCAAGTCGACGATCCTGCCCGTGACCGGCCTGTCGAAGACCGGCGCGGCCGCCGGCGGCGGACTCGCCCTGATGTCCCTGCTCGCTGGCGCTGGCGCGATGATGGTCCGCAAGCGCGAGAAGGCGAAGGACTGAGCGCGAAAACGTGGGTTGGGTCCGAGAGTTGAGGCTCGGACACGATCCTGCTGAGAAAGCCGGCCCCGGCAAGGAAGCATCCTTGCCGGGGCCGGCTTTTTTGCGACTGTGCAAGGAAGGCGGAGGCCTTCCGGGGCGGAACTTCTGGCGCCGGGCGCGGCGGCATCGGGCGGCCAGGACCGCGTCGCGCACGCACGGCCCGCAATTTGACGAAGGTCACGTACCCTCCGCTTCTTCTCGGGCAATGCGCGCTCGTAAAATTGCAGGCAGGGACAAATTGGCGGAAGCATACGCCGTTTGCGGGTTGAGCGTCATTTTTGGAGCGTCATGGGCATGCAGATTTCAGGTACCCCCGTCGTTTCTGGCACCGCTTATGCGCCCGCTGCCTGGATAGCCGTCAACCCCCTCCCCGAAGGTCCCTTCGCCATAATCCCCGAAGATGCCCGCGAAGCGGAATTTGAACGCTTCACCGCGGCCGCGGCCGCCGTAGCCCAACGCCTCAACGAACGCGCCCGGAAAGCCGAAGGCCAAGGCTTCGACATCCTGCGAATGACGGCGACCCTCGCCATCGACCCCGCAATCGCCTCGGAAGTCCGCAAACACACCGTGGCCGGCATCGACGCCGTGCCCGCCACCATCGACGCCTTCCGCATGTTCATCCGCCGCATCGAACACGGCTCGCCGCTCA
The DNA here is from genome assembly GCA_902773415.1 of uncultured Actinomyces sp. Lineage (GTDB taxonomy): Bacteria > Actinomycetota > Actinomycetes > Actinomycetales > Actinomycetaceae > RUG11864. Next base: position 8,382 of record CACYEE010000026.1, on the reverse strand, counting down.
TGTCCCAACGCGCCGTCGACCTCAAGGACGTTCGCGACCGCATCCTCGCAGAGCTTACCGGAACCGACGAACCCGGCGTCGTCGCCCCCGACACCCCCGTCGTCCTTCTCGGTGACGATCTCTCCCCGGCCACCACCGCCACCCTCGACACCGATCTTGTGCTCGGAATCGCCACCGTCAACGGAGGGCCGACCTCCCATGCCGCCGTCATTGCCAGCCAGCTTGGCATCCCCTGCGTCGTCGCCGCCCGCTCCCTGCGCAGCATTGAAGAAGGCGAGCTCGTCCTCCTCAACGGCTCCGACGGCACCATCGAAGTCGAACCCGACCAGGCACGCGCCCAGACCCGGATGCTCACCGAACGCGAGTGGCGTGCCCGCGTGCGCGCCTGGACGTCGCCTGCCCGCACTGCCGACGGGCACCGAGTCGAGCTATTCGCCAACGTCCGCTCCGCCAAGGGCGCCGAAAAGGCGGCCATGTCGGGTGCCGACGGCGTGGGCCTCTTCCGCACCGAAATGGGGTTCCTTGGCCGCTTCGACCACCCCTCCGTCGACGTTCAGGAACATACCTATCGGCGCGCCATCGAGGCGTTCTCCGGCCGACGGGTCATCTTCCGCACCCTCGACGCCTCCTCCGACAAGGCCATCCGCTTCATGTCCCTCGACGGCGAGGACAATCCCGCCCTCGGCGTGCGCGGTCTGCGCATCACCGGCCGCCGCCCGGACGTGCTCTACCGTCAGCTTGACGCGCTTGGCAGGGCGGCCCGCGGCCACGAAGGCAACGTGTGGGTCGCCGCGCCAATGGTCTCCACCATCGCCGAAAGTCGCTGGTTTGCGGAACTTGCGCGCAAACGTGGCCTCGTGCCCGGCCTCATGGTCGAAGTGCCTGCCGCGGCGGTCATGATCGACCGGTTCGTCGAAACCGTCGATTTCGTGACGCTCGGCACGAACGATCTCACCCAGTACGTGATGGCCGCCGACAAGCTTTCCTACCATCTTGCCGAATACACCGACCAGTGGCAGCCCGCCGCGCTCAGGCTTGCCAGGCGAGTAGCCCGCGCCTGCAACGCGGCCGGGAAGCATGTGAGCGTTTGCGGCCAGGGCGCGTCGGATCCCATGCTCGCCTGCGTGTATGTCGGCATGGGGCTCGATTCGCTGTCGATGGCGCGCAGTTCGATGCCGGGCGTGGGAGCCGCAGTTGCCGAAGTGACGCTTGAGCAGTGCTGCCGTGCGGCGGAGGCTGTCATGGCTGCCGATGACGCGAAGCAGGCCCGCGCGCTTGCCCGCGAGGCGCTTGGCCTTGCCGTGGCCTCCGAGTAGCCGCGGAGCCGGAGTGCCCTGGTGGCGGCGAGGCCGTTGCGCCTGAACGTGCGTTGCGCCTGCGCACATGGGTGACGGCGGCGGGGCGTGCGGCGGGTTCGGGGTTCTCTTTGGGGGGAAATCGGGAGCTTCGCGCCGTTTCCGCCTGCTTCCCGTATTCTTGACCTATGGCTAACTCGAACGACAACGGCGGCCTCGACCCCGATCTTGAAGGCCTCACCGACGCCGACCTTGCCGCATTCGGCCTGAGCCGGGAGGATCTTGGCGCGCCCAAGCGCGATCGGTCCGCCCAGCAGGCCCAGCTTGCCGAAGCGCAGGCCATGCTTGCCGAACTCGGCGATCTCCTTGGCGCTTCCCAGGGCGAGAGTGCGGCCTCGACCGCGCAGGCGGCTCCCCCCGCGCAGCCGGGGCGGTCCGCTCAGCCTGGCCAGGCTCCGCCGCCGGCCCGGCCCGCGCAGCCCGGCCAGGCTCAGGCGGCCCCAGGCACCGCAGTCCCGCAGGCTCCCCGCCAGGCAGGCATGGCAGGAGCGCAGGGTGCAGGCCAGGCCCGGCAATCCGGAGTGCCGGCATGGCAGGCCCAGCCCCCTCAGGCACAGCCCGCGGGAAGCCCGACGCAGGCCCAAGCCCGCCCCGCGTCGCCAAACATTCAGCCACAGCAGCCCGAAGGCAAGCCGGGGCGCTTCCTGACCGGGCGCGTGCTCGCGTGGTCGTTCTGGGATTGGGGCTCGGCCGCGTTCAACGCCGTCATCGTGACTTTCGTGTTTTCCGTGTATCTCACGAACGCGGGCATGTTCGGCGAACGCGCGAATACCCTCTACGGCTGGGTGACGGCCGGCGCGGGAATTCTCGTGGCCGCAATCGCGCCGGCGGTCGGACAGTGGACCGACAGGACCGGCAGGCGTCGCCTCATCCTGAACGGCGGCACGCTCCTGCTTGTCGTGACGATGGCGCTGCTGTATTTCGTCAAGCCCGGAATGCTGTGGCTTGGGCTGTTTCTGATCGGCCTGGGCAATATCATCTTCGAGGTGTCCGAGGTGATCTACAACTCGATGGTCGGGCAGGTGTCGAAGCCCGGTACGGTCGGGCGGGTCTCCGGCTTCGGGTGGGGCATGGGGTATGTGGGCGGCATCGTGCTGCTCGTGGTCATCTACATCGGCTTCATCAAGCCGGAAGTCGGATGGTTCGGCGTGGAGACGGCCGAGGGCGGGGGCGTGCGATTCGCGATGCTGATCTGCGCGGCGTGGACCCTCCTGTTCTCGATTCCGATCATGCTGCTTGTGCGCAACGGCGAACCGAACGGCACGACCTCCACGGGCGTCATCGGCGCCTACCGGGAGGTGGGGCGTTCAATCGCGCGGCTGTGGCGCGCCGACCGTTCCGTGGTGTGGTTCCTCCTCTCGGCAGCCGTCTACCGTGACGGCCTGGCGGGCGTGTTCGCCTTCGGCGGCGTGCTTGCGGCGGCGGGTTTCGGCTTTTCGGCCGACGAGGTGATGATTTTCGGCATTGCCGCGAACGTCGTGGCGGGAATTGCGACAATCGGTTTCGGAAAGCTTGACGACGTGTGGGGCGCAAAGAAGGTGATTGTCGTCTCCCTGCTCGCGATGCTGGCTTTCGCGATGGCCATTTTCTTCTTCCATGCTGGCGGCAAGCTCGTGTTCTGGATTTTCGGGCTGGGTCTGTGCGTATTCGTGGGCCCGGTGCAAAGCGCCTCGCGTTCGTACCTGTCGCGGATTACGCCGCCGGGCGAGGAGGGCGAGGTGTTCGGCCTGTATGCGACGTGCGGGCGCGCGGTCTCCTTCCTTGCCCCGTTCATGTATTCGGCGTCGATTACCTTCGGTGCCTCGAAGCTCGGGATTTCGGAGGGCGACGCGGCCCATTGGGGGATTGTCGGCATTGCAATCGTGCTTGTGCTTGGCCTGGTCATGTTCCTGCCGGTTCGTGCCGTGGGGAAGGGCGACGCGCAGTAGCGTGCAGCTTGCGAACGAATCGGGGACAGGGCGGTTTTCCTACGTTCAAACGAACATCGCCCCGTCCCCGCATGGTACGGGCCTTCGCGTCGCGTACCGGCGTCGCGAATCTGGCGTCGCGTACTTGGCCTTCGCATCGGGCCTTCGCGTCGCGTACCGGCGTCGCGCATCCGCCGTCGCACCGCCGCGGCGAAACCGCTAGGCTAGGCCACATGAGCCTCACGATCTACGATTCCAAAGCCCACGCCGCCGTTCCCTTTGAACCGATCGAACCGGGGAAAGCCGGAATCTATCTGTGCGGCGCCACCGTGCAGGGCTCTCCGCATATCGGCCATATTCGCTCCGCGCTTGCCTTCGACGTGCTCGTGCGCTGGCTCGAACGTTCGGGCTACGAGGTGACGATGGTGCGCAACGTGACCGACATCGACGACAAGATTCTCGCCAAGTCGGCCGAGGCAGGCGCGAAATGGTGGGCATGGGCCTACCGCTACGAGCAGGAGTTCGCCGCCGCCTACCGCGCCTTGGGCATCCTGCCGCCGACCTGCGAGCCGCGCGCAACCGGCCACGTGCCCGACATGCTGAAGCTCATCCAGGAGATTGTCGACGCGGGCCACGCCTACGCAGGCGATCCGGGCAACGTGTATTTCGACGTGACCTCGCTGGCGGATTACGGTTCGCTCACCCGCCAAAGCCTTGAGGACATGCAGGGCGACGGCGAGGACGGGGCCCCCGACAAGCGCAATCCGCACGATTTTGCCTTGTGGAAGGCGCCTAAGCCGGGCGAACCGGAGGATGCTTCCTGGGATTCCCCGTGGGGGCGCGGCAGGCCCGGCTGGCATCTCGAATGCTCGACGATGAGCGGGCGCTATCTCGGCGAGGCTTTCGATATTCATGGCGGCGGGATCGACCTGCGCTTCCCGCACCACGAAAACGAGCAGGCCCAGTCGCATGCTGCGGGGCGCGCTTTCGCGAAGTACTGGATGCATAACGCCTGGGTCACGGTCAAGGGCGAGAAGATGAGCAAGTCTCTCGGCAATTCGCTCGTGGTGTCGGAGATTCTGCGGGAGGTTCCGGCGGCGGTGCTACGGTTTGCGCTTGGCACGGTGCATTACCGTTCGACGGTGGCGTATTCGCCGCAGACCCTGGCGGAGGCGGCGACGAACTGGGAGCGGATTTCCGGGTTTGTGGCGCGTGCCGTCGAGGCCGTGGGCGAGGTTCCTGCCGAGGAAGTCGCGGCGTTGGGGCCGGCGGACCTCCCTGCCGATTTCGTGGATGCGATGGATGCCGACCTCAACGTGTCGGGCGCGCTTGCGGCGATTCATGGCGCGATTCGGGACGCGAACCGGACGATGGCTTCGGGGTTCGCGGGCGAGGAAGCACGCAAGTCGGTGCTCCGCGCGCAGCTTGAGGTGCGTTCGATGCTTGGCGTGCTCGGGCTCGATCCGTTGGCCGAGCCGTGGCGTTCGGGCGAGAGGGCCTTGGTGGCGGGTGCGGGAGCCGGCGGGGGCGACGCCGCCGGGCAGGCGCTTGGGGCGCTTGTCGGGAAACTTCTCAAGGCTCGGGCGCAGGCGCGTGCCGCGAAGGACTGGGCGGCGGCGGATGCGATTCGCGATCGGCTTTCGGCTGCGGGGATTGTCGTGGAGGACGGACCGGAGGGGGCGCGCTGGTCGCTCGCGTAAGCGGTCTGCCGGAAGAATGCCTGAATGCGCCCGGGGCGGGAATCGGACAACGTGCCGATTTCCGCCCCGGTTGTTTGTGCAGACCAGGGAGCCGGGTAGCGCGAAGGGGACGGACCGGTGCCGGATTGGGACTGTCCTTTTTGCGGCACGTGCCGTGGCGAATCGGGGAGGGGCGTATTCGCCCGCTTCCCTCCCTCCGGCAGCTTCCGCGCTCCAGTCACGCGCAAGCAGGCCCGCGAGGACCTTCCGTTCGGTTGTGCCGTCCCCGATTCTCGCCTGGTTGCGGGTGCGCCCCTGCGCCTTTGCGAGGCAGCCCCAACGGCGATCCGGGTCCGGCTCGCCTGGCCGCCCGGCGCTAGACCCGGAAGACGAAAGTCAGGATGAAGCAGAAGATCCCGCCGACGAGCGCCGCGGCCGGCAGGGTGAATATCCAGGCCGAAAGAATCGTGCGGGTGATGCCCCAGCGCACGGCGGACTTCCTCTTTGTCGCTCCCACGCCCATGATGGACGTGGTCACGACGTGCGTCGTCGAAATCGGCGCGGTGAACAGGAAGGCCGTCGCATAGAGCACCGAGGCGGACACGAGCTGCGCGACGAAGCCGCGGGCGGGATCCATGTCGATGATCTTGTTTCCGAGGGTTTTCATGATGCGCTGGCCGCCGGAGAAGGTGCCGGAGGCGATTGCCAAGGCCGCGGCGATCTTGACCCACACGGGGATTCCAGCGTTGGGGTCGACAAGGTTGCCGGCGACGAGCGCCATGAACACGATGCCCATCGTCTTCTGGGCGTCCTGGAGGCCGTGGCCGAGGGCCATGAGCGCCGCGGCGACGATGCCGGCCCGGCGGAAGCCGCGCATTGTCGACTTGTAGGTGGCTTTCGTGAGGAAAAGCAGGAATGCCTTCATCGTGATGTAGGCGAGGCCGAAGCCGACGAGCGGCGAGACGACCATCGGAATGACGACCTTGTCGACGATCGCGTTCCAGTACACGGCGCTCACGCCGATGCCGACGACGCCCGCGCCGGCCATCGCGCCGATGAGAGCATGCGAGGAGGAGGACGGCAGGCCGAACCACCAGGTGATGAGGTTCCAGACGATGGCGCCGATGAGGGCCGCGAGGATGACGACGAGGCCGATCATGGATACTCCGTCGCCTCCGCCGGGCGGGGAAATGTCGACGATTTCCTTGCCGATCGTTTCGGCGACGCCGGTTCCGAGCATGGCTCCGGCGAAGTCCATGACCGCGGCGAGCGTGAGGGCCTGGCGCGTGGAGAGGGCGCGTGTGGCGACGGAGGTGGCGATTGCGTTTGCGGCGTCGTGGAAGCCGTTCGTAAAGTCGAAGGCAAGCGCGACGACGCAGATCACCACCACGAGCACGAGGGTGGAGGTCACGGTTCAGGACTCCTTGATGGCGATCGACTCGATGATGTTCGCGAGTTCCTCGAAGGCGTCGACGGCGGATTCGAGGGAGTCGAGAATGAGCTTGGTCTTGAGGACTTCCACGGCGTCGGTGCCGGAGTTGAAGAGGTCGGCGACCATCGAGCGGTAGAGAGCGTCGGCCTGGTTTTCGAGGCCGTTGATTTCGACGGTGTAGTCGTGGGTGGCTTCGTCGATCTTGTCGAAGCGCTGCATTTCCTCGTGGGTCAGCTGGGCGCACTTGCGGATGATCGAGGCGACGGAGGCGACGTCGTCCGGCATGGCCGCGGGCTTGTAGAGCACGAGGTTGTCGGAGGTTTCGTCGATGAAGTCCACGCAGTCGTCCATGTGGGAGGAGAGGGCGTGGACGTCGTCGCGGTCGAAGGGAAGCATGAAGGACTGGTTGACCTTGCGCAGAACCGTGTGGCACGCTTCGTCGGCGAGGTGTTCGATTTCATGCATTTCGATGTTCAGGGACCGGCGTTCTTCGGGGCTGGCGGCGAATACTCTCGTGAGCATGTCGGCGGCGTTGGCGAGATGCTGCGATTGGGCTTGCAGAAGCTCGAAGATGGGGTCGGTCTTGGCCTTCTTGAACAGGGCCATGAGTTCCTCCTTTATACGGGGGGCGGATCCACTCCGCCTCTTAGGGTATGCGATGGGGGAGGGGTGCCCGCGGATGTTTGCGCGAGTGCAAGAAATCTCTCCTTTCTTTCGGTGTTTTGCGGGGCGAGGCGGGGTTGGGGCGCGGCTGCGGAGCCGTTTGCGCGGCTCGCCGCCCGTGTTCTTGCTTCGTTTTCGGTTGGCCGGCGAGGGGTGCCAGATGGTATCATTGGGGGCACGGACATCGGGCATTGATAGCCCCGGGCTCCAACTATTGCCGCTTCGAGCGGCCTTTGCGCCGACTGGCGCTCTCGGCCCGATGTTCATTGCATGCAGAAGCGGGACTGTCGCCTTTGGCGCGGTCCCGCTTCGCGCGCATTCGGGTGTCGTGCGTGGGCGTGCGTGCGTGCCGTTGCGCCGGAGGGTTCGGGGCGGTGCGCGGCCGGCGCCCTCGCCTCTCCCGCCCCCGGCCGTTGGCGCAGGCGGGAGGGGCGGATGCCGCAAGGGGGACGGTCCCCGATGCGGTGGCCGTGCCCTTGGGGGCGGCTCCGGCCCGCGTCGCACGGGCCGGGCAAGTTCGGTTTCCGTGGGCTTTCGGGCTTTCGGCGGTGTCTTTTCATCTCGATATTCAAAACGGATAACAATGGCGTGCGTTACAGTAGCGGAGGGAAAGTGCTGGTCGAAGGCCTATGTATAAGATTTTGACGTAGTTGATGTCAAGTTGAGGGCAAACTTTAAACCAATTGCCGTGCCGCGTTCCGTAGAATTGCAAGTAGCAATTGGCTGGAGGGGAGCATGCGAGCTCTCCAGCCGGTGCGCGCCTCGACACCTACGCACCAATACCGGGAGCAAGAAATGAACGAAACGACTCGCGCAAGCGGCATCCTCAAAAGGCTGTGGGCCATGCTCGCAGCCGGCGCCGTCGTCGTCGGCGGCACGACGGTGGGCGTCATGTCCTCCTCGCAGGCCGACGCCCATCCTGGACAGATTACGGGAACCAAGACGCTCGAAGGCGGCGAGCTGAAAGCCGGGCAGTTCTCCTTCCAGCTGTACAAGACCGACGAAAACGGAAAGGCCTCGGGCGAACCCATCCAGACGGTCCGCAACGACGCGAACGGCACCTTCGCCTTCGACGCGCAGGAGTACGCCGCTGCCGGCACGTACGACTACGTCGTCAAGGAAGTCAACGATTCGCAGCCCGGCGTCTCCTACGACGCCGAAGGCGTGGCCTCCGGCAAGAAGGTCCGGGTCGAAGTCGCCGAAAAATCCTCCAACGGCACCGTTGTCGCCGATACGGAGGTTGCTGATTTTCCTGGGGGCTTTACGCGGAATTATTCGGATTGGGGGGAGAATGCGGATGTTCGGCTTGAAGGGCCGATTGTCAGGGATGCGTCGGGCAATGCGGT
>CACYEE010000025.1 GCA_902773415.1 uncultured Actinomyces sp. | reverse complement strand
TCTCGTCCACGATGATGCGGGCGTAACGGGGCCGGTCAGCCGTTCGCGCGAGGTCGACGACGGCGCGTTTCGCGCTGGAGCATGCCCGCCTGCCTGTTCGAGAATGCCTCCGTAGGCTTCACACAGTTTCCGCATCCCTGCGGCGCCCGCATCGCGCGGCGATACGCCGCGCCCGCAGCCGGCGTAGGCGGCTGTTCGCGGGAATGCCAGCGTCGGCCAGCACGCAGCCAGGCCAGCGAGCCGCCACGCGCCTGGTTAGCCGGTCTCGGCGTCGGGGGCCCAGCGGCGGATTGCCGGCACACCGAGGTCGGCGCCCGAACCGCGAGCGCCGGAAACTCCAGCACCAGAGCCATCCGGGTGCCGCATGAACCCCGGCATCCCCAGGTTCGCCGCGCCGGAGCTTCCCGCAGGCGTGCCAGCATGCGAGCCGCAGCCAGCGCCGAGACCGGTCCCGCAGCCCGCCGCCGAGCTTCCGCAGCCGCAGCCAGCGCCTGCGTCGATCTTCCCTTCGGCGGGGTCAAAGTCGAGTTCGCCGCCGAGCTCGGCGATGTCGACACCGCCGAAATCGAGGGCGGCCGAGCCGTCGTCGTGCATGAGGAAGGCCGTGGAGATCATGAGCTTGATGCGGTTGAGCTGGTTGACCTCGGAAGCGCCCGGATCGTAGTCGATGGCGACGATGTTCGCCTTCTCGTACTTCTGGCGCAGCGCCCGGAACATGCCCTTGCCGATCACGTGGTTGGGCAGGCAGGCGAAAGGCTGGGCGCAGATGATGTTCGGGCAGCCTCTCTCGATCATGTCCATCATGTCGGCTACGAGGTACCAGCCTTCGCCGGCCTGGTTGCCCAGCTGCACGATTTCCTGCACCTTGTCGGCGAGTTCCTGAATCGTGGCGCCTTCCTCGAAACGCTGCGAGGCCGCGAGCGCGGCCCGCGCCGGCTTCTCGTAGCGCTGGAGCGCCCAGAGCGCGAGCTTGTTGGCCTTCGCCTCGCGCCGGGTCAGGTGCCCGATGACCTCGCGGTCGTAGTCGGCGGTGACAAGGAAGGAGTGGAAGAACTGGGCGAGGGAGGGAAGCTCGGCTTCGCAGCCTTCGGCTTCGATGACTTCCACGGCGTTGTTGTTGGCGTCGGGGTGGAATTGCACGAGGATTTCGCCGACCATGCCCACGCGGGGCTTGCGGGGGATGTCGAGCAGGGGCAGTTCGTCGAAGGCGCGCACGATGGCCCGAATCAGGGTGCCGAAACGGTAGCCTCGCCCGGCGGTCTCGGAGTATCCGCCGGGGTTTGACAGGTATTCCTCGCATACGGCGTTCCAGTGCTCGTAAAGCGCCTGCGCGCCTCCGTCGATCTGGTAGGGGCGGGTGCGCAGGAGTACTTTCTGGAGCACGTCTCCGAGAGCAATCGCCTTGGCTACCTTGTGCACGAGCGGAATCGTGAGCTTGAATCCGGTGTTTTCTTCGATGCCTTGGGCGGAGGCGGCGATCACGGGGATGTGGCCGTAGCCGGCGTCGTGCAGGCCTTTGCGCAGCAGGCCCGCGTAGTTGGTGGCGCGGCACATGCCGCCGGTCTGGGTGATGACGACGGCGCACCGCTTGTCGTCCACTTCCCCGCGCACGATGGCGCCGAGCAGCTGGCCGATCACGACGATGGCCGGATAGCAGGCGTCGTTGTTCACGTATTTGAGGCCCACTTCGAGGTCGTCCTTCGTCGTGTGCTCAAGCAGCTGGATGTTGTAGCCGGCCCGCCGCAGTGCGGGCGCGATGAGGCGGAAGTGGTAGGGGGACATCTGCGGGGCGAGAATCGTCCAGCCTTCCTCGCGCATCTTTTCCGTATAGGTCACCCGTTCGTGCGTGCGGCGCGCATTGTGGGCGTCTCCGGCCCGGGAATACGGGACGACGCCGTCGGCGCTGGCGATTGTCGTGTCGACGTCGGCATGTTCGAGGCCCCGGGAAGCGCCTGCGGCTTCGGGGGCGACGCAGGCCGCGCCCTCCCCCGCGTCGGCGGCGCGCCCCGTGTCGGACAGGACGCCGCCGGGCCCAAGCCCGATGTCGGGCCGTCTCGCGTCGTCCCCGGTCCCGGCACGGATCTGCGTCTTGCGTTCGGCGCGTTCCTCGACGGCGGCGGCAAGCGAACGCAGGCGGATCTTGGCTGCGCCGAGGTTGGACACTTCGTCGATTTTGAGGCCGGTGTAGACGTCGCCGCGGCCTTCGAGGATTTCGATGACCTGGTCGGCGGTGATGGCGTCGAGGCCGCAGCCGAAGGAGACGAGCTGGACGAGCTGCAAATCCGGGGTATCGCCGACGGCAGCGGCGGCCTCGTACAGGCGCGAATGGTAGGCCCACTGGTCGCGCACGCGCAGCGGACGTTCCAGACGGCTTGCTTCGCCGGCGTTGAGCAGGGCCATCGCGTCCTCGGTGAGCACGGCCATGCCCAGGCCGATGACGGCCTCGGGGATGCCGTGGTTGATTTCGGGGTCGAGGTGGTAGGGCCGGCCGGACAGCACGACGCCGCGGATTCCGTGCTCGCGCATGTAGTCGAGAGTTTCCCGCCCTTTGGCGCGCACGTCGGCGTGGAAGGCGTCCATCTCGTCGAAGCCCTTGGCGACGGCGGCCTCGGCCTCGGCCAGGGACACGCCCCAGTCGGCGAAAATCTCGGCGATGCGCGTCGGCAGATGCTCGCGGTTGGCAAGCGAGACGAACGGGTCAAGGTAGCGCACGTCCGGTTCGGCAAGCGCCTCCATATTCGTGCGGATGACTTCGGGATAGGTGGCGACGATCGGACAGTTGAAGGTGTTGTCCTGCCCGGCGACGGTGGGCTGCTCGTAGGAGACGCACGGGAAGAAGATCGTACGGATGCCCTTGGCAAGCAGCGATTCGATGTGGCCGTGCACGAGCTTGGCCGGGTAGCACACGGATTCGGAGGGAATCGACTCCATGCCCGTCTCGAACAGGTCGTGGTTGGAGCGCCCTGAAATCATGACGCGGAACTTGAGTTCGGTGAGCACGGCGAACCAGAAAGGGTAGTCCTCGTACATGCCGAGGACGCGCGGGATGCCGATGTCGCCGCGCGTGGCCTTGTCCTCGGTGAGGCGGCGGTAGCCGAAGATCCGCTTGTACTTCCAGTCGTACATGTTGGGAATCGGGCTCTTTTTCGGCACGCGTTCGAGGGATGCTCCGCGTTCGCAGCGATTGCCCGAGACGTGGCGCTCGCCGTTGGAGAAGGTCGAGATCGTCATTTGGCAGTGGTTCTGGCACAGGCGGCACTGTTTCATTTCCGTCTTCGTGGCGAGGCCTTCAAGCTCGGCCGGGGCGAGGAGCGACGACGGCCGCTGCGGGTCTGCCGTAGCAGGGTCGTAGTGCATCTTGGCGGTCAGGGCCGCGCCGTAGGCACCCATCAGTCCGGCGATATTCGGGCGTACCACCTCCCGGCCCGTGAGCAGCTCGAAGGAGCGCAGTACGGCGTCGTTCAAGAAGGTGCCGCCCTGAACCACCACCTTCTCTCCCAGATCGTCGGCATCCTTGAGCTTGATGACCTTGTACAGGGCGTTGCGCACGACCGAATACGACAGCCCGGCGGAGATGTCGCCGACGTCCGCACCCTCCTTCTGGGCCTGCTTGACCGAGGAGTTCATGAACACGGTGCAGCGGGTGCCGAGGTCGACGGGGTTCGGTGCCGCAAGCGCGCTCTTGGCGAAGGAACGGACGTCCGTTCCCATCGTTTCGGCGAAGGTCTGCAAGAAGGAGCCGCAGCCGGAGGAACAGGCCTCGTTCACCGCGATGGAATCCACGGCACCGTCGCGGATCTTCAAGTACTTCATGTCCTGACCGCCAATGTCAATCACCGAGGTCACGCCCGGCGAGATGCATTCGGCGGCGCGGTAGTGCGCCATCGTTTCGATTTCGCCCTCGTCAAGCCGGAGGGCGGTCTTGACGAGCCCTTCGCCGTACCCGGTAGAACACGCGCGGACGATGCGCGCGCCAGCTGGCAGTTCGGCGTGGATGCGTGTGACGATCTCGATGGCGGCCGTCACCGGGTCGCCTTCATTGGAGGCGTAATGGGTGAAGACGATGTCGTCGTCGCCGTCGATAAGCACGGCCTTGATGGTGGTCGAACCGGCGTCGATGCCGAGGAAGCAGTCGCCGCGCGCCTCGGCTGTCGGCTTGGAATCGATCGTTTCGGCGGCGTGGCGCTCGCGGAATTCGGCGCGTTCGGCGTCGTTGGCGAACAGGGGACGCATGCGCCTCGATTCGTCGCCGAGGCGGGCAACGGCGGCGAGCCTGTCGGCCAGTTCGGACAGGTCGTGCGCGACCGCTGCCCCTCGCGGCAGCGCGGCGACAACGGGCGTGACGCCAGGGTCCGACCCCCGAGTCGCATTCGGATGCGCACCGGAAGTCGCCACTCCCGCCTTGCCGCCGGTACCGGCGAGAATCGCCGCTCCGAGGGCGACGTAAAGCTGCGCATTTTTCGGTGTCGTGAAGCTGTCGGCCTTGTCAAGGATGCGACGGTAGGCTTCGCGCAGCTGGGGCAGGAAGTGAAGCGGACCGCCCAGGAACATGACGTGTCCGCGAATGGCGCGCCCGCAAGCCAGGCCTGCCACCGTCTGGGTCGCGACCGCTTGAAAGATGGAGGCGGCGAGATCTTCGCGGGCGGCTCCCTGGTTGATGAGGGGCTGGATGTCGGACTTGGCGAAAACACCGCAGCGCGAGGCAATCGGATGCAACGTCTCGTAGTTTTCGGCCAATTCATCGAGGCCCGAAGCGTCGGTCTTCAGCAGCGTGGCCATCTGGTCGATGAAGGCGCCCGTGCCGCCGGCGCACGAGCCGTTCATGCGCTGCTCGGGCGTGGGGTGCAGGTAGGTGAGCTTGGCGTCCTCGCCGCCCAGCTCGACGATGACGTCGGTTTCGGGATGGAACAGGCGCGTGGCTTCCGTTTCGGCGATGACTTCCTGGACGAAGGGAACGCCGAGAGCCTTCGCGACGGACAGGCCTCCCGAGCCGGTAATCGCAACCTCGACGCGCACGCCCGGATTCTCGAAGGCGATGTCTTTCAGCAGCTTGACAAGTTCGGCCCGCACGTCGGCATGGTGGCGGCGATAGTCCTGGAACACGGGCGCGCCCTCGCCGTCGAGCATCACCGCCTTCACCGTCGTCGACCCTACATCGACACCCAGACGAAACACCGTCGAATCCATATATGCAAACCTCCTCAACGCGAGAACCCGCATACTTATCGTCACGACGCACAGTACCCACAACCCGTTGAAACTTTCGGGCAATTGAAAATACAATCTCGCTATGCGCTTTTCCCGCTCTACCGCTGGACTTTCAACCACCACACCCCGCCACCCGACAAGGCTCGTTGAAACTTAAGGCCTCCACGGGCACATCCCGCGCCCACCGCGTCGCGCCCGCCGGCGCATCAACACGCCGCAACGAAGCCGAACCGACGCCCGCAAACAGCGCAGTCCACCACACGCAAGGAGCATCATGCATACGCCGCAACGAGGCCCCAAGGCCGCACGAGGAGAAGTGCGCCACCGCCTGCTCGAAGCCGCACGCCACCAGTTTTCCGAAAACACTTTCAGCAACGTGACCCTTCGCGGCATCGCCGCCGAGGCCGGCGTCGACCCCGGCCTCATCTCCTACTACTTCGGCGGAAAGACCGGCCTGTTCCGCGAATCCATGTCGCTGCCCCGCGACCCCGGCGCCATCATCATGGCCAGTCTCGGCGACAACCTCGACGGAGCCGGCGAACGGGCCCTCCACGCCCTCTTCGACCAATGGCGCCTCGCCGAATCCTCCGAAACAAGCAGCCGTCAGCTCATCCAGTCGCTCCTCGAATCCCCTACGACGCTCGACACCTTCCATGTCTGGATCGACGAAGAGATCATCACGCCCGTCTCGCACATGCTCGCCGGACCCAAGAAACGCGAACGGGCCGCTGCCGCGGTCGGCACCGTGTTTCAGCTGCTCTCGATTCGTTACGTCGTCAAGATCGAGCCGATCGCGTCGCTTTCCGACGAAGAAGTCATCGCGCTTTACGCGCCGGTCATCCAGCGTTTCCTCACACCCGAGCAGGCATAGCCCGCCGCACAGGGCGCGCGCCCGCGCCGCCGTCACGCCCTCTCCCGCAACGGCGAGACCCGGCCCCGGCGTCACGTCCGGGGTCTGACCCTCATGTCACGTTCCCGCCACGCCTTCCGGCCAGCCCCGGCCCCGCGTATCAAAAGGGTCAGGCCCCACCGTCACGCTCCCCGCAACGGCGGGGCCCGACCCCGGCGTCACGCGGCTGCCAGCTTGTTCCGCCTCCCGGCCCCTGCCGTTGCGGAAAACTTCGCAACGACATCCCCCTCCGTACCGGCCAGACGAGGCGGCGTTCAGGCGATGGCGAGGGCGTAGACGTTGGAGTGGATGTTGTCGTCGAGGCAGGTCTGGAGGTAGGCGTCGGCTTTCATGCCGGCGATCTGGTCGATGTCGCCTCCGGTGGCGA
>CACYEE010000024.1 GCA_902773415.1 uncultured Actinomyces sp. | reverse complement strand
GATTGCGTAGCCGTAGGAATCGCCTTCGGCCAGGATCGCGAGGACGCTTGCGTCGAGGAAGCCGCGCTTGAGCTGGGCCTGCATCAACACCTCTCAACATTGTATATTGTGTGTTGCATAGTATTTAGTATGCATTGCATAGTATCGGATGTCAAGCAGCATGAGGGACGACGTCAGGAAGCACGACATCGGGACCCGAGCGGATTCGCCCGTACACCGCATAGGCGAAGGTTGCCGCACACCGCCCAGCCCGAGCGCATCAATGGGGTCCGACCCCATTGATACGCAAACAGGCAAGCGTTATCGCGCAGAAATCCCCAAATCCTCAAGCCCAAGCGCCGCCAGATACGGAACCCCCGCAGCCTCGATGCGTTCGCCAGCCCCCGTCGCCCGATCGACCACAACCGCAACCGCAAGCACCTGCGCCCCCTCGGCGCGCGCCGCCTCAAGCGCCCGGATCGGAGAACCGCCCGTCGTCGACGTATCCTCAAGGATCACCACGCGACGCCCCCGAATCGACGGCCCCTCGATTTGCCGTCCCGTCCCATGACCTTTCGGAGCCTTGCGCACCACGAAAGCGTCGATGTCGAGCGCACGCGCGGCCGCCGAGTGCATGATTGCCGCCGCCACCGGGTCCGCCCCCATCGTCAGACCGCCAACGGCCTCCACTTCGCCTGCGCCGAAACCGGCCTCCTCAAGCATGTCCAGCATGACGTGGCCAATCAGCGGCCCCGCCTCATGGTGAAGCGTTGCCCGGCGCATGTCCACGTAGTACGAGGACTTCTTGCCGGAAGCGAGAGTGAAGTCGCCGTGCTCGACGGCCAGTTCCTTCACGAGTTCAATCAGTCGGTCGCGCTGCGAATCGTTGCTCATAGGGCCAGCCTAAGCCTTCGGGGCACGCGTCGGGGCGGCATCCCGAAACAGAGGCGTGCGCGCGATACCCGGACGGTACGCGGCGGGGACCCGTTCAACGCTCGCGCCGCTTGCAGCCGCCCGGATTCCCCGCCTCCGGCACTGCGCGCGCAGGTCAGAGCGTAAGGGAATAGCCCGCGCCCGGTTCAAGGACGACGCGGGCTCCCTCGGGCAGACGTCCGAGCGCCTCGGCAAGCGTAATGGTGGCGAGGTTCGCGCCAAACCCCGCACCTTGGCCCGAGTCCGCACGCCCGGCCCGAGAGGCCGCACCCGAAGCGCCAATCCCCCGCGCCGCCCTGAGCAGGGTTTTCGGGGAAAAATAAAGCGGCACGGAAAGCTGGCCGTCAAGCTCAACAGGCGTCAGCAGCTCGCCGTCGCCCAGCCACGCGCCCTGATAGAAGAACGTTTGCGAACCAAGCGCCGCACGCACCGTTTCCGGCGGGACCTGCCCGTTGCGGGCGCGCGCCAGCACGAGAATCGCGGCAATCGTCTCCTCGATCGGGCCGAGCGCGGCGACAGGGAGAAACGCGGGCACGCCGGCGCGCGCCTCCTCGTCCGCCATGCCATAAACGAGGAATCCGCCGCAGGCCGGCCCGGCCTCGACCCCTTCGCTCAGGAGGCTCACGAGCCGCCCCGTCTTGAGTTCGACCTGCACCTGCACGGCCGCTGCCTGCGGGTTCGCGCCAAAGACGGCCCGGACCGCCGCCTCGCTCAGGAAAAGGTACATGCAGCCAGGCACGCCCTTCGCGGTTCCGGGCACTATCGGCGTCGGCCCGCCGCCGGCCTTCACGTGGGCCGCAACGACCACGGCGTCCCATCGTTCAACCGGCTTGAGCCGGGCAAGCACGCGCGCGGCCCGGTCGAGGTCGAAAGCGGATTCCGGCGCGCCCTCCATGCTCGGCAGCACGCGGTTCCACGGCCCGGCGAGGTACGGTAGGTCCGCGCGCCCAAGCGGGCTGGCCGGTGCGGGCGCAAGCATGTTCGCCGGTTCCGCAGCGTCGTTTCGGGGCGACGCCGCCTGTGCGCCCTCGCCCAGGTCCCGGGTTTCGGAGGCATGGGTGCGGGGCGACGCGGGTTCGCGTTCGGGCCCGGCCTCAGCCTCGCGAGCGCTGTCCGGGGCCGTCTCGCGAGGCTGCCGCCGCGTCGGGTGTCGCATCGGGGACTGTGTTCGGCCGCTTCGCTCCCTCTCGCAGCTTCCTCGCTCCGGTCTCGCGCGAGCAAGCCCGCGCGGATCTTCCGTTCGTCGCTGTCCCCGATCCGACACTGGCCTGCCCCCTTTGCGACGCTCGAACCTCTCACCGGCGCAAACGGCCGGGTCGACAATCGGAGCAACGTTCCGACCCCCGTCAGGCCCGGCCCCGCCAGGCTCCGGGGTCCCGATGCCGCCACGGCCAATCGTCTCGCATCCAGCCGGTTCGACCTCCTCCGGGATTCCGACCGATTCGGAAAACTCCGAAATCCCGTCAACAATCGCGTCGCCTTCCCGCCAAACCTCGTTCACGTCTCGTCCTTTCCGTCGCCGCTCCCTCTCAGGCCCGCCGTCGCCCCCGATCCGCGACCCGAACGGCCCGGCCCCGCAACCTTGCGCACAAGCGCGCGCGGGGCAAGCCTGAGGCCCGCCGACGCCGCCTTGTACAGCAACGTGGGCGTGACCAGCACCTTTCCCCGGCGGCACGCCTCGATGGCTTCGGCTGCAACGTCCTCGGGCAGGGCGAACATCCAGTCCGCCCACTGGCTCGAATCCACGCCCGAACGCTCGTGAAACTCGCTGACGATCAGGCCCGGACACACCGCCGTCACATGCACGCCCGTACCCGCAAGCTCGGCGGCAAGCCCCTCGGTAAAGGTCCGCACCCACGCCTTGTGCGCCGAATACGTGCCCTGGGCGGTCAGGGCCGTCATCGAAGAAACGTTGATGATTCCGCCCGCCCCGCGCTCGCGCATGACCCGCGCCGCCGCATGGCATGTCACCATGACCGCGCGCACCATCACGTTCAGGCCTTCGATTTCGCGTTCGAGCGAACCGCCCACGAAATCCTGGCCGAGTCCGAAACCCGCATTGTTGACAAGCAGCCCGATCGGACGCTCCTCCTGTTCGAGGCGCGCGGCCACGGCGGCCGTGCCCTCCTGCGTCGCCAAATCCGCAGGCAGCACCTCCACCGCAACGTTCGCCGTATTGCGAACCTCCTCGGCCACCGCCTCCAGGCGCTGCCGGTTGCGTGCCACAAGCACGAGATTGTTGTATTCGGCGGCAAGCTCCCACGCAAACTCAAGGCCGAGCCCGCTCGTGGCGCCGGTAATCAATGCACTGCCCATGCGGCACAGTCTAGGGCTTCGAGCCGTGCGGGGCACACCGGGCCCGCGAACGCCGCACCTGCCGGAAGTGCCGACGAACCGGCCCGCATCGCCGCGTCGCCCCGACCGAGGCCACACCCTGCCTGCCTCCAAACCTCCCCCCGTCGCCCCCGCAAAATAGCGCGAAACGGAACACTCTTACGCGAAAACGGTCCGATTTGCGCTACCTACCCGCCCGACCCGCGAACGCCGCACCTGCCGGAAGTGCCGACGAACCAGCCCGCGTCGCCGCGTCGCCCTCGCCCGAAACCACGCGCTCAGGCATCAAACTCGGCAATCACAGGCACGTGGTCCGAAGCGCCCTTGCCCTTGCGTTCCTCACGGTCGATCTCGGCGGCGACGACGAGCGGAGCGAGCGCGGGCGAAGCCCACGCGAAATCGATTCGCATGCCCTC
>CACYEE010000023.1 GCA_902773415.1 uncultured Actinomyces sp. | reverse complement strand
GGGATGCCTGCCGCGCGCCGTCGGGCGGCGCTTGGCCGAATCGCTGCCGGGGAGGCGGGAATCGTCGTCGGAACCCATGCCCTTCTGTCCGAGGATGTCCATATTCCGCGTCTTGCTCTCGCCGTTGTCGACGAGCAGCATCGTTTCGGGG
This sequence comes from uncultured Actinomyces sp., assembly GCA_902773415.1. Taxonomy (GTDB): domain Bacteria; phylum Actinomycetota; class Actinomycetes; order Actinomycetales; family Actinomycetaceae; genus RUG11864. The sequence goes on along the minus strand of CACYEE010000023.1, from coordinate 3,861 downwards.
TCGACCAGCGTTCGGCCCTGTCGCGAGGCGTCCACACGCTGGTCATGACCGCGACGCCGATTCCGCGAACGATTGCGATGAGCGTGTTCGGCGATCTCGAGGTGTCGACGCTCAGGGAACTTCCTGCAGGTCGCCAGCCCGTTTCCACGACAATCGTTCCGGCGCGCCTGACGACGTGGGTTGCCAGGATGTGGGAAAGGGCAGCGGAGGAGATTCGCGGGGGAGGCAGGGTGTATGTCGTCTGCCCGCGAATCGGAGACGATGAGGAAACGGCCCCCCGCGACGCGGACGCAATGGAAGACGAAATCGACGGAGGCGACGAATCGGCTCCTTTGGCATCGGTCCTCGAGACGGCGAGGGAACTCGCCGAGAATCCCGCGCTGGAGGGAATCGGAATCGGAACGATGTTCGGGCCGATGGGCTCCGAGGAGAAAACCGAGACGATGCGTCGGTTCTCCTCGGGGGAGCTTCCCCTTCTCGTGTCGACGACCGTCATCGAAGTCGGCGTCGACGTGCCCGAAGCGACGATGATGGTTATCCTTGACGCGGACAGGTTCGGCCTGTCCCAGCTCCACCAGCTTCGCGGACGAATCGGCCGTGGGGACCGGCCCGGCCTCTGCCTTGCCCGGTCGGGCGCGGCGGACGGAACGCTTGCCGCGCAAAGGCTTGCGGCTTTCGCCTCGACTTCCGACGGCTTCGTCCTCGCGGAGAAGGACCTGGAGCTCAGGCGCGAAGGCGACGTGCTCGGGGCAAGCCAGTCCGGCAGGAAATCGCATTTGAGGTTCCTGTCCGTCACGAAGGATGCCGACCTGATCGAGCAGGCCCGTGCCGCAGTGAGGGAGCTTGTCTCCCGAGATCCCGAACTTGCCGGCGAACCGGCCCTGGCTGCCGAGATTTCGCGGCTCGACGCGGGTGCGGCCGACTATATGGAAAGGAACTAGATGGTACGGATCGTTGCCGGCAGCGCAAAAGGCCGAGTTCTCAAGGTGCCGTCCTCGGGGACGAGGCCGACATCGGAAAAGGTTCGCGAGGCGCTGTTCTCCCGTCTTGAACATCGCGGATTCGTTGTCGGCTGCGCGGTCGTCGACCTCTACGCGGGGTCCGGAGCTTTCGGGCTCGAGGCGGCCTCGCGCGGCGCCGGCCATGTCGAGTGCATCGAAAAGGCGCCGGCGGCAGCGCGCGTCATCGTGGAAAACGCGAAATCCTGCGGCCTTGACGTCACGGTGCGAAGGGAACGTGCCCGGTCCTGGGTTTCGCGGCCTGCGGCACGGGCCTACGACCTCGCCTTCCTCGATCCGCCCTACGCGACGGGAGAAGACGAACTTGCCGAAGTGCTCGAAGGGCTGGAGGCCCATCTCGCCGAGGACGGCGCGGTTCTCGTCGAGCGCGACCGCCGTTCCCCCGAACCGCGGTGGCCCGCAAGAATGGAATGCTCCGAGGAACGGACATGGGGCGACACTCGAATATGGTTCGCACGCATGGCGGAAATGCCGGAGGAAAGGGGGGAACCAATCGGCGCGTGAGGGGGAAACGGCGGCCTCGGACAGGCTAGGCTTGGAACCATGAGTATTGCCGTTTGTCCGGGTTCGTTTGATCCGATTACCGCAGGCCACGTCGACATGGTTCGGCGTGCACGCCAACTGTTTGACGAAGTGATTGTTCTTGTGGCAAAGAACCCCTCGAAGGAGCCGATGTTTTCGCCCGAAGAACGCAGGGAGATGGCCGAGGTGGCCCTCATGGGCGTCGACGGGGTCAAGGTCGAGATTCTTGACGGCCTCCTTGCCTCGTACTGCCAGGACGTTCGCGCAAACGCGATTGTCAAGGGGCTTCGCGGCCCGGCAGATCTCGAAAACGAGCAGGCAATGGCGAAGATGAACAGGCACCTTGCCAACCTCGAGACGGTTTTCCTGCTCTCCGATCCTTCGCTCGTGCATGTCGCCTCCTCCCTTGTCAAGGAAGTCGCCGCCTATGGTGGGACGATCAGGGGGCTCGTTCCCATCAACGTCGAGGCGGCTCTCAAGGGCAAGCTGGCGAACAACCGCCTGTAGGGGAGGAAAGCCGGCATGGCAGACTACGACGACCAGTCATTGATTTCGCTCCTCGACGAGATTGCCCAGACGGTCAAGGATTCCAAGAGCCGTTGGCCGGGTTCGACGATGGTTGCGCTCAACCGCGACTTCCTTCTCGACCTCGTCTATTCGGCCCGGGAGACCGTCCCCGACCAGCTTTCGCGCGCCGACGAGATTCTGGCCGACGCCGAGGACATCCGTCGGCAGGCAGACGAGGAAGCGGCGTCGATTCTCGCGACGGCGCGCAGGGATGCCGAATCGGTTCTCGCGCAGGCCCGAGAGGAAGCGGCACGGCTGGTGTCTGCCGATACCGTGACCATCGCCGCGAAGGCGGAAGCGGCGACGATCGTCGACGAGGCGAAGACGCATGCGGACAGGCTGCGACGGGGTGCCGACGAGTATTCGGACAGGATTCTCGAGAGCCTTCAGGGCGATTTCGCCAATGTCGACGATGCGATTACGGACGTTCTGTCCGAGATGCGATCGCGTTTCGACGCCGTCATGGAGGAGATTGCAAGAGGCCGTGCCGTCATTGCCGAGCGTTCCGAATCGAAGGGCGGATTGAGGCCGGGAGAATCGGGTGGCGGTTCGGCATGGGACGAGGAGGAGGACGAGGTGACGATTGTCGGTCCGGTTCCTCCCGAACTCGCCGACTCGGCCGACGAGGCTCCTGTTGCGGCCGGATTCTCGCATGAGAGCCACGGCGGCAGTCTCGTCTACGGCGAAACCGCGCCCGAGCCTTTGGACGAGGATTATCGATGACGGGCCGCTTTGTCGCGTCGATTGTCGCCCTTCCGCGGCAGGAGGGCGCCTCTGTTCCGTGGGAGGACACCGTTGCCGCTCCTGAGGGTTTCGGGTTCGACGTCATTGGCATACCCGAAGGGGCCGACCTCGATGTTCGTCTTGTCCTCACCTCGGTATCCGAGGGCGTGTTCGTGTCGGGCTCGGTCGGTGCCGACCTTGTCGGGCAGTGTTCGCGCTGCCTGAAAGACCTGCGCCAGCCGATGCGCCAGGAAGTGTCGGAGCTCGTCTTCTATCCAGAGCGGCGCGAAGCTCTTGTGGCTGAAGGCGACGTGGAGGTGGCCGAATCGCCTGTCGTTGTCGACATGGGAATCGATCTTGAGCCGATTCTGCGGGATGCTGTCGTCCTGGCGCTTCCCTTTGCGCCGTTGTGCCGGCAGGACTGCCCGGGTCTGTGCTCCGAATGCGGGCTGGCTCTTGAGACGCTGCCGGCGGACCATAGCCACGGACCGGCCCATGATCCCCGCTTTGATGTCCTTTCCAGACTCGAGGCGCAACTCAGGGAGCAGGAGAAATGAGCCATTCGACTTTGATTGAACGGTGGGGCATCGCCATTTCGCGTCCTGTTCTCCGTCGGGCCCTCACCCACAGGTCTTTCGCCTTCGAGCACGACGAGCCGCACAACGAACGTCTCGAATTCCTTGGCGATTCGGTTCTCGGGATGATTGTTGCCGATATGCTCTACCGGGATTTTCCGGACAACTCCGAAGGCGACATGTCCCGCATGAAGACGTATGCCGTTTCCGAACGGGGCCTGGCGGACATTGCGCGCGGTCTTGGACTGGGCGAATTCATCCGGCTCGGCAAGGGCGAGAAAATGTCGGGTGGGCGCGACAAGGATTCGATTCTCTCGGATACCGTCGAAGCGCTGATTGCCGCGACATACATCGAGCATGGCCTTGAGCCGACACGCAGGATCGTCGAACGGCTCGTTGCGCGGAAAATCGAGGACGCTTCCGTGCTGGGGCCGAACCTTGACTGGCAGACAAGT
>CACYEE010000022.1 GCA_902773415.1 uncultured Actinomyces sp. | reverse complement strand
TCCTCAGCAACGGACGACAATGCAGCCGTATTCCTCCGCAATGCAGATTTCATCCTCGGGAGCGTTGCGGATTGCGTCGACCTCCTTTGGCGAGAGTTCGACTCCCCCGTCGGTCCGGCCGTTCGGCTTCATGGCAAGAACCGTATATCCGCCGCGCTCGCGCAGCCGCTCGTAGATTGCCTTCAGCGGATCGGCCAAAGGAACGAACAGGCTTGAACGCTCCTCAAGAAGGCTATTCTTTTCCGTCTCGATCCGGCCAACCGCAGCCTGGAGTTCCGCCGTGAGCGCACGCACCCGATCCGTGAGGCCCGCGATTTCCCTCTCGGCCTTCCCGACGGCTTCTTCGGCAGCTTCGAGCACTTCGAGGGCGGCGAATTCGGTGTCGTTCGCCTTGTCGAGGAGCGTGCGAAGCCCGCCGACTTCTTCCTGCATGGCGAGAAGCATCCGCGAATCCATGCCCGCACCCGACGCCAGCTGGGCTTCCTTCTGCGAAATCTGCGAAGCGAGCGCTTCGGCTTCGCCTTCGGCCTTTGCGAGCTTCCTGCGCGCCTCGGGAAGCCTTGCTTCGGCAGTCTTCAGTTCGCGGTCCTTTTCCATCTGCGCATTGACGATTGCGCCGATTTCCTCGCGCAGGGGATGCTTTGCGGCTTCGCGTTCGAGGCGTGCGATGGCGGCGTCAAGCTCCGCCACTTTCAGGAGCTGGAGCTGGTCGGATGCAGGTGCGTTAGCCATGTCACGACCTTACCGCGAGAGTCCACGCATCCGTCGGGATTTCGGAGACATACGTCTCAAGCCCCGGAAGGCGGTCCAACAGTCGCCGTTCCATGACTCCCAGCAGGGGCCATTCGGTTGCCCAATGGGTTCCCGAGACGAGCGCGCAGCCGCCGTTCCACAGATGGTCGGTGGCCGGATGGTGACGAAGGTCGGCCGTGAGGTAGGCATCGGCACCCGAGGCATGTGCCAGGCCGAGGAGACTGTCGCCCGCTCCGGAGCAGATGGCGACGGTTTCGACGGTGCGCCCAAGATCGCCTCCGACGAGGATGCCTGCGGGCACGTCGGGCAGGACGGTGCCGACGAGTTCTCCGAATTCGCGCAGGGTCATCGCTTCGGCCAGGCGTCCGACGCCCCCGATTCCGGTCGCTTCGTCGAGAGGCCGCTCGAGTTCGATGCCGAGCAGTTCCGCAAGGGCGGCGGTGGAGCCGAATACGTCGGCGTTCGTGTGGGCGGCGAACAGGGCGACGTGCTGGCGAATCAGTGTCGTCGCCCAGCGGCCTTTGGCGGTGGTGGCCGCGACGGAGTGGGTGCCGCGCAGGTAGAGCGGATGGTGGGTCACGAGGAGGTCCGCCTTGCGCTCGACGGCTTCGTCGACGGTCGGCCCGCACGGGTCGACAGCGAAACCGACACGGCGGCAGGGTGCCTCGAGTTCGCCGACGACGAGACCGACGCGGTCCCAGTCTTCCTTCGCTTCGGGCGGGAACAGTTCGTCCATGACGGCGACGACGTCGCCGACGGTGAATGTGCGTGCCATGTTGCTCATGCCACTACCCTAGGCCGATTTGCGCTCGCAGTGGCGCTTATCCGGCGGCCTTTCGCATCCGCGCCGCGCATGTTTGCCGCGTGTGCCGTACGAGTGGACCCGGCCGGGCTCGAACCGACGACATACGCGGTGTAAACGCGCCGCTCTACCAACTGAGCTACGGGTCCAACGACTGCGCCATGATACCCCACATCGCCGCCAAAAGAAAGCCCTGTGCCATGCACGCGCAACGCACCTGCGCCTCCGGCCCCGATTCACCGCCTCTCGTTCTGCGGAATCAGCCGCACGCCCGACCAGCCGGCCTCTCCGCGCGCGCTTGTCGCCTGCAAGCCCGCAGTCACCGCGGCTTCCTCGATCACGTCGGCAGGCACGTGCCCCGAATCGTTCGGGCCCGGAACAAACAGCCAGCACACGGCAGCCTCGTCGGCAAGATTCGCCTTCATGTCCAGCAGCAGGTCCGCCAGGTCGTCGGCGTCGCCATCTTCCTTTCGCCACCACGCAATCGCGCCATCGGCAACATACTCGTAGTCCTCATCGGCGAGCTCCTCGCCAGTCTCCCTCTCGATCGCAGCGCGAATATCCTCGGCCACGTCGTCATCGAATCCGAACTCCTGAACCACGCTGTCGCTTTCAAAGCCAAATGACCTCATGCCACAATCGCACCGCATTTTCCCTCGCAATGCAAGCACCTGCGCGAAAGAATCGGAAATTGCCCGGAATCAACGTGAGCAACCTCCTGTTTCGCCCACAACGAGAACCCGGCCATCGCGGCATTTACGCCACGTAGGCTTGGCGTGAAGGTGCGCACGGCGGGTGCGCGATGCGGAAAGGGGTGCCATGAACGTCATACGGATCGCACGCGAGTACCTCGCAGGCCACTGGGGCGCCGTCGCCGCGATCGTTGCCCTCCAGCTCGCGCAGATCATCTTCAACCTCTTCCTTCCCTCCCTCAACGCCTCCATCATCGACGACGGCATCCTCAAGGCGGACATCCCGAGAATCTGGCAGCTCGGAGCCGCCATGCTCGCCCTCACCGCCGCGCAGATGGCCACCAACATCGCCGCCGTCTTCGTCTCCTCGAAGCTCTCCCTCGACTTTGGCCGGCGCCTGCGCCGAGACATCTTCCATCATGTTCAGGCCTTCTCCGAAACGGACCGCCACCGGTTCGGGGCGGCCACGCTCATCACCCGGACCACGAACGACACGAACCAGGTCCAGACCGTCGTCATGATGACCTTCACCGTCATCATCATGGCCCCCATCATGGGAATCGGCGGCGTCATCATGGCAATCCAGCAGGACGCGAAGCTCTCGCTGCTCCTGCTCGTCATCGTTCCGCTTCTCGCCATCCTCATTGTCTCCGTCATGCGCCGCCTCGGCCCGCTCCACCAGACCCAGCAAAAGCGCATCGACCGCGTTTCCGCGCTTCTTCGCGAAGCTCTCACCGGCGTGCGCGTCATTCGGGCTTTCAACCAGCAGGACGCCGAACGGGAGAAGTTCGCGCAGGCGAACGCCAACCTGCGCGCGGTCTGGGTGAAGATCGGAACGCTCTGGGCGCTTCTCATGCCCGCGACCTCCCTCATCATCGGCCTGTCTTCCGTGGCCGTCGTCTGGTTCGCCGGCCACCGGATCGACGCCGGCCACATGCAGGTCGGCGCGCTTACCGCCTTCATTTCCTACCTCATGATGATCCTCGGTGCCGTCATGATGACGGGAATGATGATGATGATGTTCCCGCGCGCCGCCGTCTCCGCCACGCGCCTTCAGGAGGTCCGCGATACGCGCCCCTCGATCGTCTCCCCGGAAAGCCCCGCGCCGATGGGCGCCGGCCCCCTCCCCTTCGGGCTCGACAACGTGACGATTCGTTTCGACGACGCCGAAAAGCCCGTGCTTGCGAACCTGAACCTGAGGCTCGAACCGGGAACGACGACAGCCGTCGTCGGCTCGACCGGTTCGGGAAAGTCAAGCCTCATCCGGCTCTTCCCCCGCATCATCGACCCCGCCGAAGGCATCGTGCGCGCCGGCGCGACCGATGTCCGCGCCCTCGACCTGCACGAGCTTCGCCGGCGTGTCGTCTACATTCCCCAGACCGCCTACCTGTTCACCGGCACCATCGCCTCGAACGTGGCCGCGCAGGTCCGTCCCGGCGGAGAGGACCGCGAAAGAGTGCGCCGTGCCCTCGACATCGCCCAGGCAAGCGAGTTCGTCGATGCCCTCGCAGACGGCCTCGACGCGAAGGTCGAAGCCGGCGGCAAGAACTTCTCCGGTGGCCAGCGCCAGCGTCTTGCGATCGCCCGCGCCGTCTACCGGGCCTTCGGCAACCCCGACAATCCGGCCGAGCCGGCCGCGGACCTCGTCATCTTCGACGACTCCTTCTCCGCCCTCGACTTCGCCACCGATGCCGCGCTGCGCGCCGCCCTCGCCCGCGAACTCAAAGGCCCTGCGCTCCTCGTCGTCGCCTCTCGCGTCGCCACGATCCGCGACGCCGATGCGATCGTCGTCCTCGACCGCGGAACCGCCGCCGGCATCGGCACCCACGGCGAACTCATGGAAACCTGCCCGACCTACCGGGAAATCGTCGAATCCCAGCTCACCGCAGAGGAGGCTACAGCATGAGCCCGCGCGGAGGCCCACACGGAATGCGCAATCCGCGAGACAACGTCTCGCGCGACACCAAAGGCGCGCTCAAGCGGATTGCCCGGCTTGTCCGGCCCGAATGGCCGAAGATTCTCGCAGTCGTCCTCCTCACGCTCGTCGTGACCGCCGCAAACGTCGCCACCCCGAAGCTTCTGGGCGACGCCACGAACGTCATCGTCGACGGCCTCAAGGCCTCCAGCGTCGATTTCGCCCGTCTTGCGCGTGTCCTCGCGCTTGTCGCCGCGCTTTACGCAACCGGAAACGCCCTGAACTTCCTAGCCGGCGTTCTCGTGCGCAGCATCGTCCAGAAGCTCGGGTTCGATCTTCGCCGCGATGCCCAGGCGAAGATCGACCGGCTCGGCCTCGACTTCATCGACAGGCAGGCACGCGGAGACCTCCTCTCCCGAGTCACCAACGACATCGACAACATCACCCAGACCCTCCAGCAGACCCTCTCGCGCATCATCGACTCGATCTACACGCTCGTCGGCGTGCTCGCCATGATGTTCTGGCTCTCATGGAAGCTTTCGATTCTCTCCCTCGCGATCTTGCCGTTCGGCCTCGCGGTCACGATTGTCATCATGAAGAAGGCCCAGCCGCACTTCACCGCCCAATGGGACCGCACCGGCGAGGTCTCCGTCCTCGTCGAAGAATCCTTCACCGGACTCGACGTCGTCTCCGCATACGGCCTCGACGCCGACTTCGCCGAGGCTTTCGACGAGAAGAACGACGGCCTGTACGAGTCGAGCTACCGTGCGCAGGTGCTTTCCCAGCTGGCCATGCCGACGATGGGCATGGTGACGAACCTCCAGTTCGTCGCAGTATCCGTTGCCGGAGGCCTCCAGGTTCTCTCCGGATCGATGACGATTGGCGGAATCCAGGCTTTCGTCCAGTACTCGCGCCAGCTCTCCAACCCTGTGCAGACGCTGTCATCGATGGCGAACATGCTTCAGTCCGGTGCCGCCTCCGGCGAAAGGGTCTTCGATTTCCTCGATTCTCCCGAAATGCCCGACGCGGGTCCGGTGCGCTACGAGGATGTCGTCGCCCCCGAAAACCGCCGTGGTACCATCGAGTTCGAGCACGTGAGCTTCGGCTACGAGCCGGGAAAGCCCGTCATCAACGACCTCTCGCTCAAGGTGGAGGCCGGTACGACCGTGGCGATTGTCGGGCCGACAGGTGCCGGGAAGACGACGCTCGTCAACCTTCTCATGCGCTTCTACGAGGTCGATTCGGGCCGAATCCTTCTCGATGGCGCCGACACGCGCGACATGACGAAACGTTCGCTGCGCGCCCGCATGGGAATGGTGCTTCAGGACACGTGGCTGTTCGAGGGCACGATCAGGGAGAACATCGCTTTCGGGCGCGAGGGTGCCACCGACGATGAGATTGTCGAGGCGGCGCGCCGCACGGGAGCCGACCGGCTGATCCGCCAGCTGCCCGACGGCTACGACACCGTCATCAACGACGAGGGGTCGGGCATTTCGGCCGGCGAAAAGCAGCTTCTGACGATTGCACGGGCCTATCTTGCCAATTCGGACATCCTCATTCTCGACGAGGCGACGAGCTCGGTGGATACCCGAACCGAGATGCTTGTCCAGCATGCGATGGGTTCGCTCGCCAAGGACCGCACGTCCTTCATCATCGCCCACCGCCTCTCGACGATTCGCGACGCCCACCTCATTATCGTCATGGAGCATGGCGACGTCGTGGAGACAGGAACGCACGAATCGCTCCTCGCGGCAGGGGGCGCCTACGCCCGGCTCTACCGCTCGCAGTTCGCCGGCAGGGCCAGCTAGGAGGCTTCGTGGCTTCGTGCGGCACCCGCACGCCGAACGGGCCTTACGCGGAACGAAGCGCGTCTTCGAGCTCCTTGAAGGTCGCGACGACTCGCCAGGCTCCCTTGAACTCCGCATCGTCGGCTCCTCCCCATCGGCACGCGACGGCTTGCAGCCCGTTGACGCGCGCCCCTTCCACATCGAAGCTGCGGTCGCCGACCATGATGGGTTCGCCCTTCGCTCCCGCTGCCCGCAGCGCTTCGACGGCACGGGCAATCACATGCGACTTGCCTTCCGCCCGATCGGATTCGTCGACGCCGCATACTGCGGCGAAATGTCCGCGCACGCCGAGATGGCCGAGCATCCAGTCGGCCATGCCCTCAAGTTTGGAGGTCGCAAGCGCAATCAGGCAACCGTCTGCGGCGAGCCTGGCAAGCATGTCCGCGGCACCTGCGAAGAGCTGCGTCTGGGCCATCCGCTGTCTGTACAGTGCCCGGAAGGCAGCCACGCCTTGCTCCGGGTCGTCCCAGCCAAGCTTGAGGAAGGAGCTGACGAGCGGCGGTCCGCAGCACCACAGGTAGTTCCCGGCCGGGCGGTCGATGCCGCGCAGGTCGCGTTCGACCTCGGCGAAGCATGCGGCAATGACCGGTGCCGAATCGGCGAGCGTGCCGTCGAGGTCGAAGATTGCCGGGCGCACGTCGAGTCCTTTCGTATCGGGCACGGCTGGTGGGCATCGAGGCGGGGCAGGAAGCGCGATCCGTCCCGCGAGGCTGCGTGAACCTGGCTGGGGCGGGATTCGGCACGCTGCATCGAATCCCGCCCCAGCCGTTTGGACAGGTGGGCGAGCCAAGGCGAGAAAAGGGGGCTGTCCCCGGTTTTCGCCTGGTCTGTCCCCCTTTTTCTCCCCCGGCTCGGAAGGCCTGCCTTTATGGGATGGCCCGTGGCCGGGTTTGTCTTCGGGCCGGGCTCAGAACTCGATGCCCGTCGTGTCTCCTGCTCCCTGGCGGGAAATGTGGCCCTTGACGAAGTTGATGACGGTGGTCGGTCCGTCCTCCCCGCACGGGCCGTCAACGATAACGTCGACGACCTTGCCGAGCCGGTCGTCGACCTTCCAGCCTTGGGTCAACGGTTCTTCCTCGCCGAGAAGAATCAGGGTCGAGGACAGCAGCGGTTCGCCGTGACGGTCGACAATCGCCTGAAGGATCCTGTGGTCCGGGATGCGCACGCCCACCGTCGCCTTCTTCGGGTGAAGCGTCATGCGTGGCACTTCCTTCGTCGCCTTGAGAATGAAGGTGTAGGGGCCGGGCGTGAGGGACTTGATGAGACGGAATTCCCTGTTGTCCACGATGACGAGCTGGCCCAGCTGGGCGAAATCATGGCAAAGAAGCGTGAAATGGTGCTTGTCGCCGACCTGGCGAATCCGGCGAATCCGGTCAAGGCCTTCCTTGTTCCCCATCGCACACACGATCGCGTAACCCGAATCGGTGGGGATTGCCGCGACTTCGCCCGCTCGAAGCCGGTCAACCACCTTGTCGACGAGCCTTTCCTGCGGATTGACGGGATGAATCTCAACGAAATGTGCCACTATGCACTCCTTTCGGTCGGTTCTCCTAGCCTACCGCGTGCTCCGTGCCACAGCAGGGTTTCAGGCGAAGGCGAGCAGCGAACATCGCGACCGGCAGGGCTGGACTCTCGAACGGAAGCGGGCGCGCAGCGCCCGCAATCGCCCGCGCGTCCACGCCTGCCCCAGGCCACGGCCATTACCGAATTCTCCTAGGAAACCTTGTGAAGGAAACGAATCGGAGCACCCGCACCTGCGTAGCGGTACGGTTCGAGCTCGTCGTCCCACGCCTTGCCGAGGGCGACGTCGAGAAGCCTGCGAAGTTCGTCGGTATCGTCGCCCGCCCTTTCAAAAGCAGCACGAATGCGGTTTTCGGGAACGACGACGTTGCCCATCAGGTCGGTCTGGGCGTAGAAAATCCCGAGGCCCGGCGTACACGAATACCGGCCGCCATCGGAGACCGGAGTAGGATCCTCCGTAATCTCGAAACGCAGATGCTCCCATCCACGCAGAGCCGAGGCAAGCTTCGCAGCCGTTCCCACGCCCGCCATATAGCTGAGCTCGGAACGGTTGAATTTCGGATGGGCCGGCTGCTTGGTCCACTCGAAATGAGGCTGGTATCCAAGCACGCTCGCTACCGCCCACTCAACATGCGGTTGAACGGCCGGCGGCACCGAATGAATGAAGATGACGCCACGAGTGACGTATTTGTTGCTCATTGCGAACCTCCTCGTTTGGTGGCTTTCCCCTTGCTACCAATCCGGAGGTCCCTGTCATTATTCCACAGTCTCCGCGTTTTCGCGAGACCCCGACCGCCCGAAAGCGTCACGCATGCCGGCCAGCGAGGCGAATCGGCGCTGAGCGCCGCCTACAGGCCACGAATCGCACGCATCGCCGCACGCCGGGCATCCTTCTCCAGACGGTCGATATACAGGTGTCCGTCGAGATGGTCGCATTCATGCTGGAGGGCGCGTCCGAGCAGGCCGTCGCCCTCGATGACTTTCGTCTTCCCGTCGAGATCGATTCCCTCGACCCTGGCCCACATGTGGCGCTTCGTCGGGAACCACAGGTCCGGCACCGACAGGCAGCCTTCGTCGCCATCTTGAAAATCGTCCTCCGACAGCGCCACGATTTGCGGGTTGAGAACGTAGTCGACATGGCCGTCGATATTCAGCGAAAAAGCCCGGTAGGACACCCCGATCTGGTTCGCTGCAAGCCCCGCACGGCCCTCCATGTCGACATTCTCGAGAAGATCCTCCACAAGCTGTCTGATGCCCGGAGTAATCTCCGTGATTTCGGCGCAGGGCGTGCGCAGCACCGGATCGCCAACAATGCGGACGGGACGAAACGCCATTTCTCAACCTTTCCTTGCCGGGCTCGAAACACAAGCGACATTAGCGGAGAACACCGCCGCCGCACAAAGAAAAGCCGCGCACTAGGCGCGGCCTCCCGTTCGCTCCCGCAGTTGGACTCGAACCAACAACCCTCCGATTAACAGTCGGATGCTCTGCCATTGAGCTATGCGGGATCGCAACAAGAGAGACTCTAGCAACTTCCGCCCGCAAAAGCGAATCGAGCACGCTGTAAGGTGCGTCTCAAAGGCGTCGCCGCCGGTCAGAAACACGTCTCGCCGGTCCGGGTATGCTAGGACAGGCCCGCCAGGTCACGCATCTGCGCTTCGATTCTCGCCAATTCCGCACAATCCGGCCCGCCCGAAGTCCTCTCGGCAAGAATCTGCGTGAACAAGGAACCGTCACCGCGCCGTCGCACCGTCGCATCGGCCCGCGCCCCGGACGGAAGCCTCCGGCTCGCCTTCCAGAAAAACGACGCATCCACGAGTTCGCGAAAAACCGCGACGGCATCGTCGCCCTCGCCCTCGGCAAGGACCAGGCGCGCCTCCGCCGTGTGCGCATCGACGAAAGACACGGCAACCGTCCGATCCTCGTTCCGCCAGCTCGCCGCTCTCACCTCGCAATACTCGAAGGACTCCACCGTGGCGCCGGCAAGGGCAAGGACGAACCTGTCGCGAAACATCCCCCACACGCGACCGTCGGCAAGCCGCGTCCACGCCAGAAGCCGCCCGCTCCGCCCCGCAAGCTCGACGGGAACCCGTGCACGTCCGAACCTCACAGCGACGCCGCCCCGACGTTGCCCGGCATGACGGGACTACTCGCGACATCGGTACCAAACACCTCGAACACGATTGCAGAGGGGAACTCGTCGAGCGCCCCCGACTTGCGCTCGCGCGCCGCCTGGCCCGCAAAGAAGCCAAGAATCATCATGATGATTCCCGCGATTGCCGCAAGCGCCAGATTCCGCCGCTTGATTGCGTCGATCCGCGCCTGCTCCTCCGGGGAAACGCCCGACACCTCGCCGTCCGCGGCACCATCGGATTCGCTCATGAACATCCTTTCAACACAACCGGAACCAGCCCCGGCAGCAGCCCTGCGGCGGGCGCAACCGATCCTTCCTAGCCTCCGATGCCGAGCTTCCGGCCAATCGACCGAACCGGCCCCATGACCATCTCGGCCTCTTCCATCCGCATGGCGCGCATCGCGCCTACGAAAGCCAGAACAACCACCGGGCCAACCACAGCGCAGCGCACGAGCGCCCCGGTTATCGAAATCGACGCATCGAACGGGCCGAAAAGCCGAAGCACGGCACCTCCGGCAGCCATCGCGGCCACAACAACGGCAAGAAGCCTCGCATGCACCGCAAGAAGATGCCGACCGTCAATGCCGCCCATCTTCGGACCCACATGCCACGCCATCGCAAACACGATCGCGATATTGACAGCCGACTGCACAAGTCCGACCCCCACAACCGCCCACTGCGGCGGCAAGTACAGGCATCCCCAGTACAGGGCGACGAGAAGGATGTTGAACGGCAGGAGAAGAAAGAAGTTGCCGCGCGTATCCTCGAAGGCATAGTACACACGATTGAAAACCGTCTGCACGCCAACCGCGACAATCCCCAGGCTCATCGCGATCAGCACGCGCGCCACCGTCACGGCCTCCTCGGGTGCCGACGTGAAGGCAATCAGACGAGAAATCGGGACGGAAAGCACGATGAGGCCCGCCGTCGACAGGAACATGAGAGTCGAAATGGTGCGAATCGTCGACGAGACATCGGCCCTCATCGCGTCAAGATCGCCGTCGACAACCCTGCGGGCCATGCGCGTAAACACGGCCGTGGCAATCGAGACGACAATAAGCGATTGCGGAATCGTATAGACCGTGTACGCCGTCGTATGCGCAAAGTTTCCGGCGACACCCGTCAGCTCGAGCCCGGCAGTCTCGGCACGCTCCGTGGCGCCCGCCGCAACATTCGTCCACATCATCGTCGGGGCAATCGAGACGACCTGGTTCAAGAACACCCACCCCGCCGTCCTTCCAGTTGCCCCGAGGCCAACGCCTCGCCACGAGAAGTCCGGACGGAAACGCATGCCAAGCCGATGCAGCGGGACGATCAGAACAAGGGCCTGAAGCACGATTCCCAGAGTCGAAAAGCCGCCAAGCATGGCGACGCGGGAAGCGTCCCACACCGCGATATCTGCGCCTTCGTCCTTCGTCGTCGAACCGAAAACCGCAAGAATGACGAGAAAACCGCCAATCGCAACAACGTTGTTCAGCACCGGAGCCCACATGAACGGCCCGAAGCTCTCGCGCGCGTTGAGCACCTGGCCGAGCACGACATACAGGCCGTAGAAGAACACCTGAGGCATGCACCAGAACGTGAAGGCGACGGTGAGACGGAACCACTCGTCCGACAAGGTCGCAGCGAACAGCTTGACGATCAACGGCGAAGCCAAGGTGAGAAGAAGAGTCGCCGCGCCGAGAAAGACAATCGCGAGGGTCACGAGCTTGTTGACGAAAGCCTCGCCTCCATCCTTCGACTCCTCTGCGGCACGGACAATCGCAGGAACAAGCACGGCGTTGACCAGGCCGCCGACAACGATCATGTAGATGAGGTTCGGCAGCTTGTTCGCAATGTCGAAGGAATTGGCGACAGGCGTGGTCATGCCGCCGACAATGACGCCAAGCATGATCGGCGAACGCACAAGGCCCAGGATGCGCGAGACAAGGGTTCCAAGCCCCATGACAAGCGAATTCCTGGCGACAGAACCCGACGAAGCCCGCCGCGCCCCGTCTTCGCCACCGGTTCCCTCGCCGCTGCCGGAAGCCTGGGCGCTGCCTTTCATGTGGCGCGGATGAACCGCGGCCGCACCCGAGGTGTCGCGAAGCGTCGGCCAGCCGCCATGCTCGTCCATGAGAGTCCAGACAAGCGTCTGCGACAGGCTCGGATCGGGATCGCCAATGATCCTCGCCACGCGGTTCATCGCGACACCATCGTCATGCGCCGAACGGTTGACCTTTCGGCGCGCTTCTCGACGCTCCTTCTCATCGGCCGCCTTTCGTGCGGCAATCGCGTTGATATCGCGCGAGTGGCGCCCGATGGGCCTGCTCCTGCGAAATAGACTCATGCAAACGATGGTAGCCGCCTGCTTCCGCGCAACCGCCCGCATCGCTGCGATTTTTCCCACCGATTGACGCCGAGACGCTTAGGCGACATCCTGCCCGTGCCGGCCCGTCGGCAGACATGCCGCTCAGACGTTTCTGACGATGAGCGTGGCGGCCTCCATCATCGACACCGCGAGCGCCCGGGCCTCGACGAGGGCGTCATAGGCCAGATCCTCTCCGAGCACTCCGCGCCGAATCCCGGGACCGAATGCTCCCCGTGCGTCCGCGTCGCGGTCGGCATGCCATCGCTGCGAACCGTAATAGCCCGCAAGCTCCGAGAACGAGGTTTCCGCCTCGCGCCACGCCTCAAGCGCCGGAGCGAGCGCGTCGAGGCCGCTGCGTGTCGCTTCGAGAGCTTCCTCCATGCGCGCCACGCGCGCCTGCGTTTCCTCCGTCGCTTCTCGGGGCCCCGTCACTGCGCCCCGTCCGTTCCGGTTGCGTCCTCGCGCGAGCCATAGACGATTCCCGAGGAGGCCGCAGCGGCGTCGAAGGCCTCCATCACCGCAATCGATGCCTCCAGTTCCCGGCCCATCCACTCGCGGTCGCCGGTACGAACCATCGCCTCGAAATCCCGGAACTCCTGAACCATCCGATGCCCGCCGCGGTCCGGCTCGTAGACCTCCTCGCGATCGCCGGCGTGGATTTCGACGGCCTGCATTTCGTTCGGGGCTCCGCGTACCTCGAGCCATCCCTTTTCCCCTTGGATCGTGAGGTAGCTGCGCGAAGCCGAATCCTTCGCCGCGGTTGCCGTCGCGATAAAGCCCGGGTAGCGCATCACGACGATTCCCGACGTGTCGACGCCGTTGTGGCCCACCGTCGCCTCGTAGCGCAGGCTTTCGGGCGGGCCGAACAGGCCGAGAATCGGGGCGAGGTTGTAGACGTTGAGGTCGAAGAGCGCTCCGCCGAAAGTCGCCGGGTCGAATATCGGGGCGACCTCGCCTTCGAGATAGCGGTCGTAGCGGGAAGAATGCTGCGAATAGTTGCCGCGAACCATCCTCACAGGTCCGATGTTCGCCAGCTCCGCGCGGATGCGCTCGTATACCGGCGAATGGCGCGGCGTGATCGCCTCCATCAGAAACAGGCCCGAAGCCTGCGCAAGTTCGGCAAGCTCGCGTGCCTGGGCGGCCGTGGTCGTAAACGGCTTTTCGAGCAGCACATGCTTGCCCGCCTCGAGAGCCGTTTTCGCCGCCGGGAAATGCATCGAGTTGATCAGCGCGATATAGACGGCATCGACGTTCGGATCGGCCATCATGTCGCCAAGATCCGTATGGACAACCGAGAACCCGTTCGCGGCGGCAATTTCCTCGCCCCGCGCACGCGAATGGGGGCGGGCGTAGATTGCGACAGGATCGAGCTGCGGCACCTTCGAAATGGCCAGCAGCGCCGACTCGGAAATGTGACCGGTTCCGACGATTCCGATTCTCATGGCTACTCCTTTGCGTTCGACGGGACGCAACCAGCATACCCGCACCTCCCGAAGAAAAACGCGCCGCTTTTTCCGTCCGGCCCCGACTAGACTGGAAGGCATGGCAGGTCTCATCACGAAGGAATCGATCGAAACAGTCCGCAATCAGGCGCGCCTTGACGACGTCGTCTCCCAATACGTCCAGCTCAGGAACGCCGGCGCCGATTCGCTCAAGGGACTGTGCCCCTTCCACGATGAACGGACTCCTTCCTTCTACGTCCACCCTGCCGCCGGCTACTACTACTGCTTCGGATGCGGCGAGAAAGGCGACGTCATCGACTTCGTCATCGCCATCGAGCACCTGTCCTTCGTCGAAGCCGTCGAATACCTCGCCTCGAAGACAGGCGCAACCCTCGCCTACGAAGAAGGCGCCCGGCTCCGGCAGCAATCGGGTCCGTCCAAGGCCCGCCTCGTCGATGCCCACCGCGTCGCCGTCGCCTACTACGAAAAGCAGCTCCGCGCAGATACCGGGAGCGCAGCTCTCGCCTACCTTCACGGGCGCGGCTTCACCGATACCGACATTGCGACGTACCACATCGGCTACTCCCCCGACTCGTGGGACTCCCTCTACGGGGAGCTGCGCAAACGCGGATTCGCCGACAGCGAGATCGTGGCCGCCGGCCTCGCCGCGCAAGGAACACGCTCCCCCTACGACCGGTTCCGCGGACGGATCATGTGGCCCATCTATTCGATTACCGGAGATCCGATCGGATTCGGCGCACGCCGGCTCGACGACAGCGACGACGGCCCGAAATACCTCAACACCGCCGAAACGCCCCTCTACCGCAAGGCGCACGTGCTCTACGGCCTCAACATGGCGAAAAAGGCAATCGCCAAGGAACGCAAGGTCGTTATCGTCGAAGGCTATACCGACGTCATGGCCGCTCACCTCGCAGGAATCCCCTACGCGGTAGCCACCTGCGGAACCGCATTCGGTCCCGACCACATCCGCATCATCCGCCGCCTGCTCGGAGACTCGCAAAACCCCGCCGCAGGCGTCATGCTCTCCTCCGGAAACGTCATCGGAGGAGAAGTCATCTTCACCTTCGACGGCGACGAAGCCGGACAGAAAGCCGCAATGCGGGCATTCGCCGAAGACCAGTCCTTTGCCGCCCAGACCTTCGTCTGTGTCGCCCCCAACGGCCACGATCCGTGCGAAGTGCGCCTGGCCAAGGGCGACGAAGCCGTCCGCGACCTGGTAGCCTCGCGAAAGCCCCTCTTTGAATTCGCGATTCGGTCCACTCTCAAGAACGTTCCCCTCAACACCGCAGAAGGACGCGCGGCGGGCCTGCGCGCCACCGCCCCTGTCGTCGCCCGCATCCGCGACCGGGTCATGCGCCACGAATACACCAGGCAGCTCGCGGACTGGCTCGGCATGGAAGAATCGCTCGTCAGGCAGGCAGTACGCGAGGCCAGACGCGCTCCTTTCCCCGCACCTGACGGTCAGGATTCCGCTTCCGGCGGCACGGCTCCACGTCCGGGGGCCGCACTGCCGCCTGTCGCGGCGCTGCGCGACCCCGTCGAGAAGCTCGAACGCGAAACCCTCAGTCTCCTCCTCCAGATGCCCTCTCCCGCCCGCAAGGCACGCATGGACCAGCTCCCGATCCATGCCTTCGTCACTCCGGTCCATCGCAGCATCTACGAGGCCTTCCTTGCCGCAGGCGGAACAGACTGCTACCTTTCGCATTTCGAGAAGGCCGCCCGGAACGCGCCCGAAAGCGAACACGCCGCCATCGCACGGCAGGCGATACGCCACCACATCCAGCAGGTCCTCAACCAGGCAGACCCGTCCCTCGCCGCCGCGATCACGCAAATCGCCGTCGAACCGCTGCCTCTTGACCCCGAGGCTCCTGTCGACGGCTACGCTCTCAGCCTCAACGCTTCCCTTGTCCGCCACGGACTGAACCGCGACATCTCCGCCTGCCAGTCCGAACTCAGACGCACCGACCCGTCAAGCGAACGCTACGCCGAGCTGAGCCGGCATATCCTCAGCCTTCAGCAGAAGAAGCAAAGATGGGATACCACGACGTACTAGCTGCCAGCCGCGACCGACCGGCCACGCGGCCACGCTTCCGCATCCTCGGTGCCCCCGGCAGGACTTGAACCCGCGACCGTATGAGTTGCCCGAATGCGTTTCCACAACCTGCGGAAACGGCGAAATGTCAAGGAAAGTTTCCGCTGTTTTCCGCTGTGTTAGCGCACAGTTCGGAGGCGATGCGAAAAAAGGGGCGAGCAATGGAACGAAGGCCCAGAGGGATGGGGTCGCTGTCGAAGCGGAAGGACGGCCTGTGGGTCGGCCGCTTCAAGGGCAAGGCGGTCTATGGATTGACGTGCGGTGGACGCCTGCACGGTATGTGTCGCCGCAGGCTGCTTCCGATTTCATTGTGAAGGCCGCGTCGGTGTTCGAGGACATCAAGGGCACCGACGTGGCGAAGCGGCGCGCCGGGTTTACGCAAGCCGAGATCGACGAGATGAACGCCCAGGGCCGGCGGGCGAACGCGCTGGACACTCTGGAGCGGATGGCCGGCATCGCCCGCGCCACGCCCGCCACGGAGCCTACAGGCGGCGCCTCGGGCGGCGGACAGGGCGAGGCCGGGCAGGAGTAGCCGATGGCTGGCGAGAACGCCGCAGAACGCCATAGACGTGGCGTCACAGCCTACGAGAAGCGCCTGAGAGGCCTGTTCGACGAGCTTGTCGACGGCACGGCGCATTTGGATGGCGCGGCGAGGATGTCGGCAATCGAGGATATCGTGCGCAGCCTGTTCCTCGCGAACGTGGACGTGTTCACGGCGGCTGATGCCGACATGTTCGAGGAGATGACGGGCCAGCAGGCCGCGATGCCCGCGACCGAGGACATGGCGAGGAAGGCCGACGCGCTCGTGAACATCGTCCGCTTGCGCATCTGGCAGCAGGTCTATGAGGGCGACGAATCCTTCCGCGATGCGGCCTTCGGGCCAATCCAGCGCAACCTGCGCGACGGCGGCAGGAATCTGATGCTCGCGTCCTGCGAGAAGCATGGCATCCTGTGGGCGCGCGTCCCGAAGGGCAA
The DNA here is from genome assembly GCA_902773415.1 of uncultured Actinomyces sp. Lineage (GTDB taxonomy): Bacteria > Actinomycetota > Actinomycetes > Actinomycetales > Actinomycetaceae > RUG11864. The sequence goes on along the minus strand of CACYEE010000022.1, from coordinate 150 downwards.
GACATGCGCATGGTGCGTCATGGTCGCCTCCCAGGGATTCGTCTACTCGTCGGCGGAGGCCGCCGGCAAGGCCGCGAAGTTCCACGAGAACTGCGACTGCGAGATCGTGCCCGATACGGCCAAGGGCCACAAGGCCATCGAACGGCTTGG
>CACYEE010000021.1 GCA_902773415.1 uncultured Actinomyces sp. | reverse complement strand
CCCTGTTGTCGCGTTCGTCGGGTGTGTGGTTCGGTGTGGCGGACGAGTGTCGTTGGGATCTGACCCCGTTGTCACGCCTGGCCCGCGAGGCCGTGGACGTCGCGCTGCAAGGCGATGGTCTCTTCGCCTCATGGCCCAAGTTCAGAGAGACGAAGGTGGCGTACTCGGTGTCCGCGACAGGCATGGAACGTGTCTGCACGGGTGCAGAAGTCCGGGAAAGCGTCTTGCCATTGCTCCCCGAGGGCGACTACGGACAGCGCGATGCCGACCCTTCGCAATCTGCCATGCGGAAATTGGAAGGGCCCGGGCCACAGCGCACGCTTCCCGCATGATGGCGCTGTACGAGCGAACTGTCCGCGTCGCCTTGCGCGACGTGCTCGACGACGGCAGTGCGACGCGGCTTCGAGCCGTTGCCCTTGCGGCTCGGGCCCTTGCCGAACGGCACGTCGCCCTCGAAGCGCGCGGACTCTCTCGCGAACTTGCCCGGGACGTCGCGGCCTGCGGGCCGGGCGAAATGGTTTCCCGCCCGTCGCTTCCTACATGCGGATGAACGCCGAATCGTCGGGCGCGGAATCGTCAGACGCGAATCGCTCGACATGCATATGCAGGTCGTACGATTCGCGCAACTCGGCGATCCTTTCCATCATGGGCGAAGCGTGGTGCGCGTCGAGGGCGGCCTGGTCGTGCCAGATGTCGACGAGAAGCACCGTTTCGGGGTCGTCAAACGGCGCGAAGTACTCGTAGCGGAGGTTCCCCTCCTCGGCGCGAATCGCGTCCACGGTGCCCGAGGACATCATTTCGTCGGCGAAGGCGCGCGCGGCACCCCCGGTTCCCGTGTAGCGGATGTTGACAAGAATGCTCATGTTGCTCCTGCAAGGCTAGAGAATCGATCCATGTTGCGACGGCCCGCTCGCCAGTGCCAACGGCGAAGCGTTGCCTCGGCATCCATGTTACGGCCAGGGAGGCCAAGCCTGCCAGCTCGTCCGCGCTGGCCCCGATGCCGCTCGAATCCGACGTGCAGAACGGCACGATGGCCGTGCCCCACCGGATGGGATATCCAAGAAAGGCGACGTCGTAGGCGCCGATGCCGGGAATCTCTGCAAGCGCCGGCCGGGACCTGGGCGTGTTCTGTTCGACGGTGGCCCGGGCCGAGGGGCGTTGTAGTCCAAATCGGCGTTCGCGCAAACCGGTGCGGCTTTCGGTTCGATGGTTTCGATGTTCGGACGATTGGCGATTCGGGCAGCGAATTCCCGCGTCGTGCCCGTTTGCGAAAAGAACACGACGGTGCTGTTCCCCGTCGAATTCGATGTTCCCGTCTTGGGAGGAGCCTGCGAGCATCCTGCCGCAAGCGCTGCCTCCATGCCGCGGGCGGCGACGTTCATGAATGTCCTGCGTGCTGCGGTTGGTTCTTCCGTGCCTTTCCTTCCGTCGGCTATTCGCCGGCGAGCAGTGCAGCGCCGTGGAGCGGAGGATTTCGCGCATGTCCATGCCGGCAGGGGCGACGCCGGCCGCCTTCATTGCCACTTGCCGCCTGCCGGTGCGGTGAACGCAAGACGCCGCGTTCGTTGCCGTACGCTTGCGCGGTGCCGATGCGGCGATAGTCGATTTCCGCTGCTGGGCGCACCGCGTCGGCCGCGTCGTCGTCGACAAGCCATGTGCCGAAGGTCAGGTTCGACACTTCGACCCCGTTGTTGGGCATGCATGATTCTTGCCAAACTCTGCGTCCCGCCCTCGGGAAATGGCGCGATGCCAGTATTCGATGGTGCAGGTTGGCCACAAATGACACTGCGCCAATGATGCCGGCGGGAACTGCGGGCGGTGGCCGTGCGTGACACCGGGGTCAGACCCGAATGCCAGCTTGGGCAGCGGGGCCAGACGGCAAATGGCATGTTCGATGCGGCATGAGCTGAAACGGTTCGAGGTGACAGCGGGGTCAGACCCAAGTACACGATCTCAAGCTGCGCGAATGCGTCGTCGACTCGGACTCGGAGGCGAGAGTTCTCCGCGCGCGGGGTGGCGCGAGGCGGCGCAGTGACGGCGCCTGAAGGCCGCATGGGCGGTAGACTGAAGGCTCGTCCAGGCACCTTGCATTAGCGAGAGCCGAACGTTCCTCTGAACCCAAGGAGTGACAATGCTTTTTCGCCGAAAGAAAGCGTCAGCCGTTTTGTCCGTACCCGACGGAGCTGTCAGGATGCGGCTACGATGGGAGGGCGACGTTCAGGCTGTCGGTTTTCGTTTCAGCGCGCGTCAGATCGCGTCGGGTGCGGGGGTGACGGGCTGGGTGCGGAATCTTGACGACGGCACCGTCCAGGCAGAGGTGCAGGGAAGTCCGGTCCAGATTTCTGATTTCGAGCGCGGGGTCGGCGAGCTGAGCGCATCGCCGCGTTCGTGGATCAACGCGCGGCTGGTCGAGAAAACGCAGATCCCTCCGATTCCGGAGAAAGCGTTCCGCATTATCTAGCGACGGCGTTGTCCGCGGTTCGCAGCCGTGCATTTGCGGAACGCGAAGCCTCCAGCAGCGCCCGGAATGTGCCGGAGCGGAACGCTTTGGCGCTTGTCATGTCGTCGAGACATGCGGAAGCGGCTATGGTGGCGTAGTGGTTTGCCGCGGCATGCCGCCCTGACGCGCGGCTCAAGAATCTGCGGCATAGGCGTCGTTGCCGGAATCCGGGAATCGAGGATTGGCTGACAGCAGGAGCGGATTCGACGAGGGGTGGCGAGGCGGTTGCGGTTGGGTCTTCATCGGAAGTTGCGGGTCTGCAACGCTGTATGATTCCGCGGCCTATGCCTGTGAGGCGTTCAAGCTGGCGAATCGATAGGCCGATGCCGCGAAGGACGCCGAGTATTCTGTCTCGTACGCGCTTCGGCATTTCGCCGATTGCCTGCGGTTTGGAGCTTCCTGCGACGCGGGATGCGATTCGGCGCGCGTCGTCGTCGCTCAGCCGGGACGTGGCGTCGGGCCGGATTTCTGCCGCGCAAACGGGAACAAGGTGACCGGCAACGAACGCGACCCGGTCTGCGAATATTGACGCGACGAACGAGGTGTCGGTGATGGTCGGGCTGCCGATGTATTCCGGGAAGCTGCTCCAGCGGTAGTTGCAGGTTGTGCTGATGCCTGCTCTTACGGGGTTCTGGTGGATGTAGCGGACGACTGCCATCAGGTGGGCGTCGTCGTGAATCGGGATGCTCTTGTACCGTCCCGAGAACAGGTGGCCGATTCGGCCATGCCGTGCGTTGAAACGTTGCGCATATCGCCCTTTGAGCTGCTGCATGATGAGGGAGAGGGACGGCAGCGGCGTTTTGAGGAGCAGATGCACGTGGTTTCCCATGAGGCACCAGGCCAGCAGCTTTCCTTGGTGCTTTGTCAGCAAAGCGTTGAGGAGGTTCAGGAAGAAATGGCGGTCGGGGTCGTCTTCGAAAATGTTTTGGCGTCCGGTTCCGCGGGTGATGACGTGGTAGATGTGCGATTCGGATTGTGCTCGTGGCCTTCTCATGGTTCTGCTTCTCCTCGGGAAAATGTCGGGTGGACAGGTCTTGTTCCGTTATATCGGAGGGCCCAGAGAAAAACAGGCGAGTTTTTCGCGCCTGTGGATTCGTGCGGCAAAGCGACGCACGGGGCCTGACCCCGCTGTCACCTCGTCGTGTCGGGGGTCTGACCCCGCTGTCACACGTCGTCGCCGTGGGGGTACCGCAGAATCGGCTTGCCTCGCGCCTCTTCCTGCGCAAGGCAAGCCCGCGCGGTGCTGCCGCGCCGAAGGCCGAAAACTCCGGGAAACTCAGATCGAATCGCCGAGCACCACGAGAGCGTTGATGACGTCTCTGCGCGAAAGGGTGCCCACGAGCTTCCCGTCGGCCAGCACGGGGGCCTTTCGGATGTGCTTTTCGGCGAGCGTCTTGAAGGATTCCTCGGCGTCGTCATGCACTTCGAAGGAATGGACATGGCCTTTGGCGGCAAGGCGCGCGATTGGCAATACCAGCAGTTCCTTCAGGCGCTCGCCGACCGATTCGTCCTCGACGATCGAGGCGAAGATGCGGCCGTCGCTTACGTATTCCTTGTCGTTGGGGGAAAGGAAACGCATGATGTCGCCGTCGGTGATGAAACCGGTGAGCCTTGCCTCGTTGTCGACGACGGGAAGCCCGGTGACGTCGTTGGCGGTCATTGACCGGATTGCGTCGCGCACGGTCGCTTCTTCGGTGAGGAAAGCGGGCGTGGGGTTCATCACGTCGGCGACGAGGATGCGGCGCTCGCGCACGGGGGCCCCGCCGGGGATGTTTGCGCGCGCGGCCTGCTTCATGGCTTTCTTCGCCTTCGCGTCGGAGGCCTTGTCGCGCACGGAGACGACGACGCCGAGCGCCGCGAGCAGGAGCACTCCGGCGATCCCGATGAATGCGATATGGACGCCCGTGTAGAGAAGCTCGCCGTCGTCGGCGCCGGTTCCGGCGAAACGCGGGGCGAGGGCGGTCAGCGACGTGATGAAGGCTGCGCCGCAGGAGGCTCCGATCTGGTTGACGGTGTTGCCGAGGGAGTTGGCGTGCTGGACGACGGAGTTGTCGAGCGAGTTCAGGCCCCACGTGTTGAGCGGGGTGTTGAGGAACTGGATGCCTGCGGCGATGGTCGTGTAGACGACGGTCACCATGATGATGGGCATGGTGAGATTGAAGTTGGCGACGCCGATGGCGCCGAGGGCCATTCCGAGGGCGCCGGCGAGGGCGAGGCCGCGCACGCCGCGCTTGTCGAAGATGCGTCCGGCAATCAGGCCGAGGAACGCGCCGAGAATCGCGCCGGGGAGCATGAGGAGGCCGGATACGGTGGCGGGGTAGCCGCGCACCTGCTGGACGTACATGGGCAGGATGATGGTGGAGCCGGCGAGCTCGGCCTGGAGCAGCATGATGAGGCCGACGGCGGTCCGGTAGGGGCGCGAGGCGAGGATGCCGATGCGCAGGACCGGGGTGTCGAGCCTGAACTGGCGCCACAAGAACAGGCCGAGGAGGCCGGCGCCGACGAGGACGAGAGCGATGGAGGCCCACAGGCGCTCGGCGGAGGTGGCCGAGGAGACGCCGTAGAGCAGGCTGATCATGCCGCATGCCATGAGGACGATGGAGAGGCCGTCGAAAGGGACGCGCTCGAAGCCTTCGTGGTTTTTGAGGGATGCGATGGCTGCGACGAGGACGACGAGGGCGATGGCGGCGACGATGACGAAGAGCGCGCGCCAGCCGATCGAGTCGACGACGATGCCGGAGGTGGACGGGCCGACGGCGGGCGCGAAGGCGATGATGAGACCGACGATGCCCATTGCGCTTCCGCGATGTTCGCGAGGGAAGATGAGGACGATGAGGGTGAAGACCATGGGCATGACGACGCCGGTGGCCGAGGCCATCATGATTCGGGCGAGGAGAAGAATCGGGAAGCTGGGGGCGAGGGCGCCGAGGATGGCCGCGATGCCGAACCAGACGACGCCGCCGAGGAAGAGCTTGCGTGTTGAGAAGCGGCCGACGAGGAAGGCGTTGAGGGGAACGACGACGGCTTCGGTGAGGTTGTAGGCGGAGGTGAGCCATTGAGCCGTGGTGGGGCCGACATTCATGTCCTTCATGATGCTGGGAAGGGCCGGCGACAGGAAGGTCGCGTTGAGGATCATGAGGAGCGCGCCCGAGAGGAGCACTGCGATCATGGATTTGTCGTGCCGTGAGAGATTCATGTGTTCGTCCTTTTTCGCGTGCCGAAGGGGTCTTGCCGACTGTGTGGAGAAGTGGTGCAACGGGCTAGATTACGCCGTTTTCCGTGCTTTCGTAAGCGTGTGCCGGTGTGATTTCTGCGTGCGAAGGCCGGCGGCGTGACGGCGGGGTCAGGCCCTGCGGCACCTGATGTGATGGCGTTCGTGACAACGGGGTCAGGCCCCGGTGGCGCGTGGCCCCGTGCGTGGTGCGTGGCCGATTGCGGTGGCGGGGCGAGTCGGGGCAATGTGACGGCGGGGTCAGACCCCGTGATCGCGACGTGTTCCGAGCGAGCCACGGTGCCGGGTTTGCGCGTAGCGGGAGCGGAGCGGAAACGGAAACAGGACCGTGCGGGCGGGGCCCGCGGAAGGAGAAGCCGCGATGGTCGGCATTGGCGCAGGATGCGGGGCCGGTCCCGAGCTTGAGGCCGCAATGGGCGCGCTGGACGTGGCGGTG
>CACYEE010000020.1 GCA_902773415.1 uncultured Actinomyces sp. | reverse complement strand
TCGCGCGCCGTCCAGGCGCCCGTCGAACCCGGCTCGACCGGCAAGCTCATCACCTTCTCGGCGGTCCTCGAAGAAGGCGCCGTCGACCCCTACACGATATTCACCGTTCCCTACGAAATCACGATGCCCAACGGAGAAAAGGTCCACGACTCCGACGACCACCCGACCGAAGAAATGACCGTTGCGGGAATCCTCGCCAAGTCCTACAACACCGGACTCATCCAGATCGGCGACACCATCAAGGACGAGGTTCGCTACGAATACCTCAGAAAGTTCGGAATCGGCACGGCGACAGGCATCGAACTGCCCGCCGAATCCAAGGGCCTCATCACCGAGCCGAAGAAATGGGACAGGCGCTCGCGCTACACGACAATGTTCGGGCAGGGATGGGCGGCGACGACCCTCCAGCTCGGGCAGGTCGCGGCAACCATCGCAAACGAAGGCATGCGCGTGCCTCTGCATATCGTCGAATCGACAACCGACCGCAACGGCACGGAGATTCCCACCCCGATCGGAGACTCCGTTCGCGTCGTCTCTCCCGAAACGGCGCAGACGATGCTCCGGATGATGCAGGGAGTCACCCTCAAGGATTCGACGGCCCCGCTCGCCGCGATCGACGGCTACAATATCGCCGGAAAGACCGGTACCGCCCAGGTTCCCGACGAAAACGGAGACCTGACGCGGCGCGTGTCGACCTTCGTCGGCATCCTGCCCGCCGAGAAGCCGCAGATTGCGATTGCCGTGGCCGTCTACGGCGCTGCGGGAACCGCCTACGGCGGCGACGTCGCCGCCCCCGTCTTCAGCGAGGTCGGCACCTTCGCGGTGCGCCAGCTGGCGATTCCGCCGTCGACCGAACCCCTCTACAAGTATCCGTGGACCGCGAGCCAGCTCCGCGAGGAAGGAAAGGACGAAGAATGAGACCGTTGCCCAGGCCCGCTGCGCCGCAGACGCGCATGTCGGAAATCGCCCGGCGAATCGGCGGCATCGCGCAAGGGGAAGCCGTCGTGACGGGCGTCGTCTCCGACAACAGGATCGCACGTGCAGGCGACCTGTTCGCCGCCGTTCCGGGAGAGCACGTCCACGGCGCATCCTTCGTCGGGGCCGCGCTCGCCGCAGGCGCGACCGCGATTCTGACCGACCCCGCAGGACTTGCGACCGTCAAGGACGCCGGCCTCGAGTGCCCCGCAATCCTCGTCGACGACGTTGCCCATAGCCTCGGAGCCGCAGCGGCCGAACTCTACGGCAATCCTGCACGCAGGCTGCGAACCTTCGCCGTCACCGGAACGAACGGCAAGACCACAACGGCCTTCATGGTCGAAAACGCGCTCGCGCTGCTCGGGGCGCGCACCGGGCTCATCGGAACCATCGAGCTGCGCCTGGCCGGCCACTCGATCCCCGCCGAGCTCACGACGCCGATGCCGGCCGACCTCCAGGGCGTGCTCGCCGCCCTCGTCGAGGCAGGCGGAACCGACCTCGTCATGGAGGCCTCCTCGCACGCCCTCGCCCAAGGCAGAACGGATCCGATTCGCTACGATGTCGCCGGATTCACGAACTTCACGCAGGACCACCTCGACTTCCACTCGACCATGAAAGAATACTTCGAGGCCAAGGCGCTCCTGCTCACGCCCGAAAAATGCCGCCACGGCGTCGTCATCGTCGACGACGAGCCCGGTCGCGCCATGCACGACCGGGCCGTCGAGGCTCTCGGCAAGGACAACGCCCGTGCCCTTGCCGTCTTCTCCGACCTCGCCGGACGCGACGGCTGGCAGGTACGCGACATCGAACACGAAGGTTCCGGTTCCCGCTTCGTCCTGGAGGACGGGGCGACAGGCTCCGCAGTCGCGCTCAGGACCCGGCTTCCCGGGGACTTCAACGTCGCCAATGCCGCCCTCGCCGCCGCGATGCTCCTCGCCGGAGGCGTCGGCTCCCAGGCACTCGCGACGCTCGGAGACATCAGCCCGACCGTTCCCGGACGCATGGAGCTCGTCAGCGAACGCCCGCGGGTCATCGTCGACTTTGCCCACAACACCGACGCTCTCGTCAAGGCAATGACAACGCTGCGCGAATCGACCGAAGGCAGGCTCGTCACGCTCACCGGAGCCGCGGGCGAACGCGACCAGGACAAGCGCGCGGCGATGGGAGAGGCCGTTGCGCGCTACTCCGACGACGTCATCATCACCGACGACGACCCGCACGAGGAAGATCCTGCGGCGATTCGCGCAGCCGTCCTCGCCGGAACCGAAGGACTTGGAACCCCCGTACGGGAAATCCCCGACAGGTGTGACGCTATCGACGCGGCCATCATGGGAGCCGCAGATGGGGATACAGTTCTGTTAGCGGGCCGGGGCCACGAAACCCACCAGCCCGTGGCGGGCGGCCGGCTTGTCCCACTCGACGACAGGGTGGAGGCGCGCAAGGCGCTCTCCCGGAGGGAACAGACCCGTTAAGGAGCACTCATGATTGCCGCAACCCTCGAGCAGATAGCCGCCGACTGCGGTTCGGTTTCGACGCCCGCTGCCGGAGTCCTGGCTTCGGGGGTCGTCACCGACAATCGCCAGGTGGGCGAAGGCGACCTTTTCGCGGCGATTCGCGGCACGAAAGTCGACGCGAACCGGTTCGCCGCCGCCGCGCTCGAGGCCGGAGCCGCCGGCGTCCTCACCGCCGACGCCGAGGCGGCCCTCGCCTCCGGCGCCGCTGCCGACCGCATCGTTGCCGTCGATTCGGTGGAGGCCGCGCTCGGCGCGCTCGCGCAGGCAAACGTCGAACGCATCAGATCGAAGGGCAATCGAGACTTCCGGATCGTCGCCGTGACCGGATCGGTCGGCAAGACGACGACGAAGGACCTCCTCGCGCGACTCCTCGTCTCCCGCGGCCCCGTCATCGCTCCGCCCGGCTCCTTCAACAACGAAATCGGACTGCCCCTGACGGTCCTGCGGGCCGGCGAAACGACAGCGAGCCTCGTTCTCGAAATGGGTGCCGACCACGTCGGAAACATCGAATACCTCACCTCGATCGCGCCTCCCGACGCCGGCGCCGTACTTGCCGTTGCTCGCGCCCACCTCGGC
>CACYEE010000019.1 GCA_902773415.1 uncultured Actinomyces sp. | reverse complement strand
CTCGCGCGGGCACCCCGCTACAGCAGGCCCTCCCGATCCGCATACGCCACCACCGGCGCAAGAGACCTGAAAGGCACAAGAGACTCGCGAATCGGCAAGCCGTCCGTTCGGGCAAGGCGCGGCAGCTTCCCGAACCACACTCGCGCATCGCGCACCAGAATCCCGCCAAGCGGCCCGTCGGAAAGATCCTCGAGAATCGCCGAAATCCGGGCCTCGGGCTCCCGTCCGGCGAGGCTCGTCGAACGGTCCTCGCTGACCGTGAACTCGCGGAACAGGAAAGGGGAGTGAGTGAAAAGAACAGCCGGCTCGCCGGTCACGGTCGCAAACTGGACCTCGAGGGTATCGGCCCAGAAGCGGCTATGCGTCGCAAGGGCCGCGCCCACGTAATTCGTGCCGACGATCCCCGAATCCTCAAGGCGCGGACCCCGCTTGAGGCCGTGGCCCATCGCCACCGAACACAGGTCGAACAGCCAGTCGAGGCCGTGGGCGAGGTCGGCAAGCTCCTCGTCGAATCCGCGCGGAACCCCGCAGTCCCAGTCCTCCCCGAGGTCGATTCCCGTCTCGCGCGCAAACGCGGCGTCGAGCCGCCGCTGGAGCTCCGCCCGCGTCGCCGCCTTCACCGAGCCGTCCGGCATTGCGAAAAAGAAAAGCGCGTCGCGTACATCGACGTCGTGTCCGCGAATAATCATGGCCCCAGCCTATCGGACCCGGACCCGGGCCGTGCTGTCCGCCCGACGGGTGGCGCCCGCGGTATGGGACAATGGAACCGGAAGGCCGCCGACGCGGCCGAACCCGGGCATGCAAGGAGGCAGGGATGGCGCCGATGCGCAGGCGTATCTTCACGCTCGTCGAACCCGGCCCGGGCGAACAGGAATCGCGGGCCGCCCAAGCCTACGACCGGGCCATGATCGTGCTGATTCTTGCGAGCCTTGTCCCCCTCGCCTTCAAGCATCCCGGCCCGAATCTTGCCGCCCTGGAACGGGGAGCGGGCGCGGTCTTCGTCGTCGACTATCTCATGCGCTGGCTCACGGCCGACCTCAAGATTGGCGGCAACCGGATTCTCGCCTTCCTCCGCTATCCCTTCACCGCGATGGCGATTGTCGACCTTCTGTCGATCCTCCCGGCATTCCTCGCTCTCAACGATTCCCTGCGCGTGCTGAGAGTGGTCCGGCTTGTCCGGGCCTTGCGCGTGTTTCAGGTTCTCAGGCTCGTGCGCTATTCGCGCCATATGCAGATCATGGCGGAGGTGCTTCGCGCCCAGCGCAGTTCCCTGCTTGCCGTGCTCTTCCTGGCTTTGGGCTACATCGTCGTTTCCGCGCTTGTCGTGTTCAACGTCGAGCCGCAGACTTTCGACGATTTCTTCGAGGCGCTCTACTGGGCTACGGTGTCGCTGATGACGGTCGGATATGGCGACATCTATCCGGTGACCGTGGCCGGCAGGATCGTGGCGATGGCGGGTTCCCTGTTCGGGGTGGCGATTGTGGCCCTGCCTGCGGGCATCGTGACGGCGGGATACATGGAGGAGATCGAGCGCGAGCGCAAGGAGGGCGACGTGCTCGACGGGGAAGCGGAGGGGCCTGCCGGGCCTGACGAGGGGGCCGGGCGAAGGGCCTGACGAAGGGCGGATGCGCCGCCGCGCTTTCGGACCGTTCGGGTCCGTCTCGCGCGCGTTTTCCGGTGCCGTCGGCTCAGTAAAGGGAAGTTTTCAGGGAGGTGAAGACCCACTGGCCGTCGCGCCGTTCGGCGGTCAACTCTCCGCGCAGGGGCCATTCGGCGCGGGGAGTCTGGTAGACGGCGGCGTCGATTCGCGACATCGCCGCGAGGATGGCATGGGTGGCGTCGGTGGTGCGCGGGGTGATGGAGTCGTGGCGGACCTGGTAATAGTTGAGGGTTCCTTCGGCGAGTTCCTTGATGAAGTCGTCGAGGTTCTGGGTGTCTCCGGTGAGGTGGGTGAGGGTGTAGTCGGGTGCGCAGATTTCGCGGATGGCGCGGGCGTCTTTGGTTTGCATGGCTTCCCAGAGCCGGTGGTAAGCGGTTTCGAGTTCGTGCATGCTGTTCCTTCCGTCGGCCTTAGCATAATCGAGCGGCGGGCGGCAGGCGGCCCGTCCGTGCTTTTCGTGCGCACGGCGACTGCGGCACCCGAGGTGGGAGCGCCCTTGCGGGACAGTCCCCGGACGGACTGCGGGCAGGCGGCTTTGGCAGCGCAAAACGGAGGGTTTTCGCGTGTTTTTGTTCCGTTGCGCGCTGCCATGCCTTGCCGACGCGGGCGTGTCCGCATTTCCGTGTGCGTGCGGGGGCCAGGCGCAAGGGCCGGTCGGAGCCTTTCGGCGTCGTGGAGGCCGAAGCGGTTTCGTGCCCTAGGCGCAGGACTCGTCGGCCGTCGAACCGAGTGCCGCGAGCGCGGCCTTGTGCAGAAGCCCGTTCGTCGCAATCGCATCGCCGCCCCACGGGCCGCGTTCGCCGCCAAGCGAGGTGAATCGCCCCCCGGCGGCCTCCACGATCGGCGCGAGCGCCGCCATGTCGTACACGCCAAGCTCGGGCTCGCTTGCGATGTCCACGACTCCTTCGGCTACCATCATGTAGCTCCAGAAGTCCCCGTAGGCGCGGGTGCGCCAGCACTGTTCGCCCAACTGCAAGAAGGCGTCGAGCCGGCCTCGCCGGGTCCAGCCGCCGAGCGAGGAATACGAGAAGGAGGCGTCTTCCAGGCGTGCCACGGCGCTGACATGGATTCTCTTGCGCCGTCCGTCGTCGGCCATATGCGCGCCGAGGCCCTTTCCGCCCCACCAGCGCCGCCCGAGCGCGGGCGCGGAGACGATGCCGAGCACCATCTCGCCGTCCTCTTCGAGGCCGAGCAGGGTCGCCCACACGGGCACCCCGCGAACGTAGTTCTTCGTGCCGTCGATGGGATCGACAATCCAGCGTCGCCCCTCGTGGGATTCGGCCCCGCCTTCCTCTTCCCCGAAGATCGCGTCGCGCGGGCGTTCGCGTCCAAGCATGGAACGCACGACCGCCTCGGCCTCCCTGTCGGCGTCGGAGACGGGCGTGAGGTCGGGTTTCGTGTCGATGCGCAGGTCTTCGGCGCCGAAACGCGAGCGCGTGAGCTTGTCTACGCGGTCGATGATCGTATGCGCGAGGGCGAGGTCGTCGGCGAGGCGGCTCATGGGCGTCCTTTCGTCTGGTCCCTATCCTATTGTGTTCGAGCGTGGCCGCGAACGGGCGTGCAAATCGGGAGCGGGGCGGCTTTTGTGCGTTTGAACGTGACCCTTGTCGCCAATTCGTTGGCGGGGCGTCAGTAGGGCGCCTGTCGGGCCGCAAGCAGGCGGCGAAGGGAATCGACGCGGGCCGCTTCGCGTTCCCCGGAGCCCGCGAACCCGTCAAGCGCGCACTCCGGCTCGCTCGCGGCATGGGTGCAGCCGCGCGGGCAGCCATCGGCGGCCTCGGCGAGATCCGGGAAGCCGCGCAACACGTCGTCGGGGCTGACGTGGGCGAGGCCGAAGGAACGCACGCCCGGGGTGTCGACGATCCGCCCGCCTTCGCCTGCCGCGTCGCCCCCCGAACCGCCGCCAAGCGCGAGCGACACGGCGGACGTCGAGGTATGCCGCCCCTTGCCGGTCACTTCGTTGACATGCCCGACGGCCCGTTCGGCCTTCGGAACGAGAGCATTGATCAGCGTCGACTTTCCGACGCCGGAATGTCCGACAAGCACCGTTTCGCGGCCCGCGAGTTCCTCGCGCAGCGCGGCCACGCCGGAGGCTTCGTCGCCAAGGCCCTCCTCGCCCAGATTCGTCACGAAAATGTCGACGCCGAGCGGCCCGTAGGCCTCGGCCAGCATCGTCGCGTCGCCCAGATCCTTCTTCGTTACCACGAGAATCGGACGCATCCCGGCGTCGTAGGCGGCCACAAGGCAGCGGTCGATCATGCCGAGCTTCGGGGCGGGCCGGGCGACGGACGCGACAATCGCGAGCGTATCGGCATTCGCGACGAGCACCTTTTCGCGCCCTTCGCCTTCTTCGGGGCGGCGGCGCAGTTCCGAACGGCGTTTCTCGACGAGCACGACGCGGGCAAGCGTGTCCTTGCGTCCCGAAACGTCGCCGGCCACGCGCACGCGGTCCCCGACCGCAATCGCCCCGCGCCCAAGCTCGCGCGCCTTGACGGCCGTGACTTCGGTGCCGCCGTCGTCCATGACGAGACGGTAGCGGCCACGGTCCACGCCGGCGACGAGCGCGCGCGGCTTTCCCGAATGGTCGGGCCTGCGCTTGCTTCGCGGCCGCGAGCCCTTGCCGGGGCGGACCCTGACGCGGGGATCGTCGGTTCCGGTATCTCGCCTCATGCGCTCTCCTTTGCTGTCTGGCGGGACGAATTCTCGCTCATTGCCTTCCTTCGGTCGCTGCAATGCCGACGGGGGCGGGCTCCACGTGTTCGCTGCCGGCGGCGAGCGCCTGCCACATGGCGGGGAACTGGGGGAAGGTCTTGGCGGTGGTTTCGATGTGCTCGATTGCGATTCCGGGTACCGCGAGGCCGAGAACGGCGGCGAAGGTCGCCATGCGATGGTCGGCGTAGGTGCGCAGGCGGGCCCCGTGCAGGCCGGCGCGCCCGGCCTTGGGAGGGGTGACGTGGAGGTCGTCGCCTTCGATTCGCGCGCCGCATCCGATCCGTTCGAGTTCGGCGACGAGCGCGGCGAGGCGGTCGGTTTCGTGGCCGCGAAGCTGGCCGATGTTGCGCAGGGCGCTTGGGGCTTTCGCGAGGGCGGCGACGGCGGCGACGGTCGGCACGAGCTCTCCGACGTCGTGCATGTCCAAGTCGAGGGCCCCGATTTCGCGCGGTCCTGCGAGCGTGAGCGTGCGCGCCTCGGCGTCGAAGCGTGCATGGGCTCCCATTGCCGCGAAGATTTTCGCGAACTGCGCTCCGGGCTGCGTCGTGCGCTCCGGCCAGTTCTCGATGGTCGTTTCGCCTCCGGTTGCCATTGCCGCCGCAAGGAAGGGGCCGGCGTTCGACAGGTCGGGTTCGACCGTAACGCTGCCCAGGCGCACCCGGCCTTCGCGGACCAGCCAGCGTGCCGCCTCCCGATCGGGGCCCGTCCCCAATCGGGAGGCGCAGTCCTGGCGGAGACCGGGCGGCCCTTGGCGTCGAAAACGTCGACGCGAACGCCGGCGGCGCGCAGCACCTCGACCGTCATGTCCAGATGCGGCCCGGAAGGAACGCGCGCCCCCGCGTGGCGAATGTCCAGGCCTCCGGCGACGGCCGGTGCGGCCAGCATGAGCGCGGACAGGAACTGCGAGGAAGCCGAGGCGTCGATCTCCACGACCCCGCCGCGCACCGCCCCCGTGCCGCAGACGGCAATCGGAAGGCACGGCTCGCCCGCGTCGTTCCTCGCGGCCTCCACCGGCACCCCCAAGGCCTCGATTGCCCGTACCATCGGCCCCATCGGGCGCACCCGCGCGCCGGCGTCGCCGTCGATGCGGACCTCGCCCCGCGCAAGCATCGCAAGCGCCGGCACGAAACGCATGACCGTTCCCGCAAGGCCCGTGTCGATGCTGGCACCATGCAGCGGGCCCGCCTCGAGCACCGTTTCGCGTTCGCCAAGCCGTACCTTCACGCCCAGCGCCTCCAGGGCGCGCGCCATGAGAACCGTGTCGCGGGCGACAAGCGGCTCGCGCACCACCGTGCGCCCCTCGGCAATCGCGGCAAGCGCGAAATACCGGTTCGTCAGCGACTTCGAGCCCGGAACCCGCACCCGTACGCGAATCGGGCCTCCGGCCCGCGGAGCGATCCAGCACTCCCCGGCCTGTGCCTGGCCCGTCGCCGGGCCGCTCACAGGCCCGCCCGCCTCGCAGGCGTCGAGACCGCCGCAAGAACCGCCCCGCCGATCATCGCCGCGCCTTGGGCGATTCCGATGGCGTCGGAGCGCCGCTCGGACGCGGAATGCTGCCAGAACGGGTGGTTGGCGAGGCAGACCGGAACGTGGGCGAGCGACAGGCCCGCCGCCGCGAGCCGGGGGGCGATTCCGGCCGCGAGCGCCGCTCCTGCGGCAAGATAGGCCAGGCCGAGGGCGCGCGAGGAAAGGTCCGTGAGGGAATCGTCCAGCTCGATTCCGGCCTTCGCGAGGACGGGCGCAAAGACGGGCGCGAAGACGGCGGCGCGCCCGCGATGGGCGTGCGGGGCGGTCGCGGCGTCGAAGCCCTGAACGAGGAACGGCGCGGCGACGGCCGCCCGCGCGCACAAGGAAAGGAAGCTCATGGGGCTATCCTGCCACGAACCGCGCGGCCGGGGCCCGCGAAGCGTCCGATTCGGGGACGGGGCGTTTTTTCGTGCGCGTGAACGAAACCGGCCTCGTCCCGGTTTTGTGCGCGAAGCGCGGTTCGGCATGCCGGGCAAGCCGGAAAATCCAGGGAAACCGGGAATGTTCGGGCTTCCCTGCGCGTTGCGTCGGAACACCGACTAGTCTAGGACATGATGAGCACCGAAACGATCGACACGGCCCCGCAGGAGAGCGCCGCAGCCCGCGCGACACGATTCGAGCAGGAGGCGATGCCCTACCTGGACCAGCTTTACGGAGCGGCCATGCGCCTGACGAAGAACCCCCACGATGCGGAGGATCTTGTCCAGGAAACGTACGCGAAGGCCTTCGCGAGCTTCCACCAGTACACGCCGGGCACGAACCTGAAGGCGTGGCTCTACCGGATTCTCAACAACACGTTCATTTCAAACTACAGGAAGGCCCAGCGCCGCCCGAAGCAGGCGGCGACGGCCGAGGTCGAGGACTGGCAGGAGTACGAGGCGGCGTCGCATACGGCGACGGGCCTGCGTTCGGCGGAGGCGGAGGCCCTGGAGAACCTTCCGAACGAGGAGATTCTCGAGGCGCTTGCGAAGCTGCCGGACGACCGCCGTCTGGCTGTGTACCTTGCGGATGCCGAAGGTTTTTCGTATCAGGAGATTGCCGAGATCATGGGCACTCCCATCGGAACGGTCATGTCTCGCCTGCATCGCGGGCGTCGTCAGTTGCGCGAGCTGCTTGCGGACTATGCGAAGGAGCTTGGCTACGTGAAGGAGACGCAATGAAGGATTCGGACGTTTCTCGCCTCGAGGAGCTGGTGAAGGCTGCTGATTGTTCGTGCGGGGACTGCTCGTGCGAGGAGTTTGCCGGGCGCCTGTTCGAGCTGATCGATTCGGAGATTCCGGATGCGGAGGCGCAGCGGCTTGTCGCCCATGCGGCTTCCTGCCCGGACTGTACGGAGCTGAGCGCGGCGGAGCGGCATCTGCGACGTCTGGTGCGTGCGGCCTGCTGCGGGCAGAGCGCGCCCGAGCAGCTTCGGGCGAGGATTCTGGCGCAGTTTGCCGTGCGGTTCGAGGGCGGCGTGGCATCTGCGAGCTGGTCGCGTACGGAGGTTCGCGGAGCGTAGGCGTCGCGGTTCGTGTGGCGCTAGCAACGAAGAACGCGCAGGGTGCGTGTGCTTGCTAGACTGTGTGCCTGTCGAGCCGCAAGGCCCAACCATGTAAGGAGACCATCATGAGCAAGCGCGGTCGCAAGCGTCGTGCTCGGGCCGGGAAGTCCGCCAATCACGGCAAGCGCCCCAACGCCTGAGGAATGCAGGCCCGGATTTGTCCGGGCCTGTCTTGTGTCTTGGCGACGTTGGCTGGCGCAGCGGGGCGACGGTGTGCCCGTGCGGTTCGTTTGTGGCGACGTGTCAGTTCGAGGTGCGTTCGGGAACTCCGAGCCAGTCGTTCCAGCCCGAGTGGAGCACGATCCAGGCCATGAGGCCGTATCCGGCTTGGCGTGGGGCGTATCCGCCGGAAACGGCCATGTCGGTGTTCCATTGTTCGTGCGAGGCGAGGGGCGTGTAGGTGTCGACGAAGGGAATGTTGCGGCGCGTGGTGACGTCCCGGTAGACCTTCACGAGATCGCGCATGGCTCTGTCGGGCACGTCGCGACGCGGGGGAGGGCCGACGACGAAGGTCTTGAGGTGGGTGCGCTGTTCGGCAGTGTCGAGGATGTTGGCGAGGTGGAGCCGGCAGCGTGCCAGGGAGATGCCGCTTTCGAGGTCGTGCGAGCCCAGGCCGATGACGAGGCGGGTGTCGTGGTCGGGGTTGAGGCGGCGCGTGACTTCGTCCTGCCAACGGGCCACGAGGTGGGCGGTATCCTCGCCGGGGTGGGCGAGGGTGACGGTGAGGATCGGGGGGTCGTTGACGGTGCATGCCATGATGCGGCCTGTCCAGCCGAGGGCGCGGGAGTCTCCGAAGCCGGCGACGAGTTCGTCTCCGACGAAGAACACGGTTTTCTGTTGCTTGGTCACGTCCATAGTTTCTCACCAAGTCGAGCGGGGTTGTGACGCTTGCGGAAAACGGTCCGAAATAAGGGGCTTTGGGCTTCGGTGTTTTGGCCTGCGGACGCGGGATTCATGTGCGGTTGTGCCGGGTTTCGTGGAGGAATGGCGTGTCGTGGGGCAGGTTGCCGGTGCGCGACGGGAAGTGGGCGAAATGTTCCACAATGTTGGCGGGGTGGCGAAAGGGCGGCCCTGCCTGCCGAATCAGTCACATCGGGTAGCGCTGCTCGGCAACACGTCGTTATCATTTCGTGATAGAGAGCCCGATGTGAAGAAGCAAGAGGTCGAAAGGAAACCGTATGGGAAAGCATGCCGCGTCCGAGAGCGGACTCCGCGACGTCGTTTCCGGCGAGACCTTTTCGCGTCGCCGCAGGGGT